>NZ_JSFF01000013.1:0-140391 GCF_000773485.1 Shewanella sp. ECSMB14101
TATCTGCACATAAGCGAGCCGCAGGCTATAAACAACAGCGACGGTTAACGCTAAAACCACGTCACTAAATGACCATGTCTTCCAACGACAGATATAAAAATGCCGATGAAGTCTCCCTCATCGGCATTCATCAACTCTGAGTCAGAGACTCAAAAATTGGAAGATCGAATTCCCGATCACCCCAATCTTTGGCGAACCGCCTCGAACAAGCAAATCCCTGTGGCCACAGAGACGTTGAGGCTCGACACACTACCCGCCATCGGGATAGAGGCCAGCGAATCACAGCTCTCGCGGGTCAGACGACGTAGGCCCTTGTCTTCGGCGCCCATGGCGATGGCGATTGGGCCTTTAAGGTCGGCCTTGTAAAGGTCGTGCTCGGCTTCACCGGCCGCGCCGACGATCCAAACGCCCTGATCTTGCAAAGCTTTCATGGTGCGCGCTAGGTTAGTCACCTGAAACAGGGGCACGACTTCTGCGGCGCCGCAGGCAACCTTACTGACGGTTGGCGTTAGGCCAACCGAGTTGTCGCGCGGCACTATCACCCCGTGTACTCCGGCGGCATCGGCGTTACGCAAACAGGCACCTAAGTTGTGGGGATCGGTCACGCCGTCGAGGATCAACAGAAACGGGGTCTCTGTTTTATCCAGTAGCGCCAGAAGATCGTTGTCATTGAGTTGCTTAGCGGGCTTAGCACGTACCAGCACACCTTGGTGCTGACTGCTGCCGGCCTTGTCGTCCAGCGCCTTACGAGAGGCCTGCTGCACCGACACACCATATTCCGCCGCCATTTGGATCAGTGGCATCAGGCGCTGATCATCACGGCCCTGGAGTACCCACATCTCGATTACCCGCTCAGGGCTGTTTTTTAGCAAGGCCTCGACGGCATGGATGCCGAAGGTAAAATCTTGTTTCTTCATCTAATTAGAATCTCTTATTTCTTACTACTGCGTTTTTTAACCGCTTTACGCTTCTTGGCGCTTGGCTTAGCCTTAGCTGTGCTTTTTGGGGCACCGCTCTTTGGCTTGGCCGCCCCCGCCTTGCCGGCTCCTGGCTTACCTGCTCCGGGCTTAGCGTCGCTGCGTTTGCCAGAGCGGCGCTTACCGCTTGGCTTGTCATCTTCTTTGCCGCCCTTACGGCCAACCTTGGCGCCTTCGAGATCGACTCGCTCACGAGCGGTCAAGGGTTTCTTGCCCCGGCGTGGTCGAGGTGCTTTACCATCCACACCCACCATCATGAGATCGATCTGACGATCGTCCAGATTCACCGCCGCCACCTTAACCGTGACGGGATCGCCTATCTGATACACCTGCCCCGTGGCCTCACCCACCAGACGCTGACGCATATTATCGTAGTGATAATAGTCGCCGCCCAGGGTCGAGATATGCACCAGACCATCGATAAAGAGATCGCTTAGGCGCACAAACATGCCGAAGTGGGTGACCGAGGCGATAACAGCCTCGAAGGTGTCGCCCACATGGTCACGCATAAACTCACACTTAAGCCAATCGCTCACATCACGGGTCGCCTCATCGGCGCGTCGCTCTGTGGTGGAACACTCTTCACCCAACAGATCCAGCTCTTCGATCTGATAGTGGTAACCACCATCAGGCGTCCACTTGTCATTGCCCTCGCCACGCTCCTTGGCCAGCAGGTAACGTATCACCCTGTGCAGAATCAAATCGGGGTAACGACGAATCGGCGAGGTAAAGTGCGAATACTGCTCCAGCGCCAGGCCAAAGTGACCCTCGTTATCCGGGGTGTAGGTTGCCTGACGCATAGAGCGCAGCAACATTACCTGAATCAACTCGGCATCAGGCCTGTCAATCACCTGCTCCATGAGCGCCTGATAATCGGCCGGCTCAGGCTCAAGACCACCGCCCATGGTGAGGCCGCGCTCCTTGAGGAAATCTTTAAAGTTGGTCAGCTTCTGCTCTGACGGCGCTTCGTGCACCCGATAGAGCACTTCACCCTTATGCTTTTGCACAAACTTAGCCGCCGCCACATTGGCCATGATCATACACTCTTCGATGATCTTATGGGCCTGATTGCGGGTACGGGGCTCGATGCGATCTATCTTGCGATCGGCATTGAAAATAAACTGGGTCTCAGTGGTTTCAAAGGCGATAGCACCGCGCTGCGCGCGTGTCTCATCTAAAGTCAGGTAGAGCGACTGCAATGTCTGCAGGTGCGGGAAGATTGGCTTAAGCTCATCACTCACCTCGCCACCTTCGAGCATATCCGCCACCTGGGTGTAGGTCAGACGTGCATGAGAGTGCATCACGGCAGGATAAAACTTATAGCCCGACAGCTTGCCCGTTGCCGAAATGGTCATCTCGGCCACCATACAGAGCCTGTCGACCCCAGGATTAAGCGAGCAGAGACCGTTCGACAATTTCTCTGGCAACATGGGGATCACCTGAGACGGAAAGTAGACTGAGTTACCGCGGGCGCGGGCTTCTTTGTCCAGTGCCGAGTCGGTGCGCACATAATGGCTGACATCGGCAATGGCCACCCACAGGCGCCAACCGCCGCTCTTCTTGGTCTCGGCATAGACGGCGTCATCGAAATCACGCGCATCTTCACCATCTATGGTGACCAGAGGTAACTTGCGCAGGTCAACCCGCCCTTGTTTATCCTCCTCGGTCACCTCATCAGGGATCTTGCGCAGCTTCTTCTCGATCAGGCTCGACCAGGTATGGGGCAGATCGTAGTTGCGCAGGGCAATCTCAATCTCCATGCCCGGCGCCATCTCTTTACCCAGCACCTCGGTGACCTTGCCGGCAGCCTTCATGTAGCGGCCAGGACGGCGGGTGAGTTCAACCACCACGACATCGCCCTGACGAGCACCATTGCGATCGCCATCGGGGATCAGGATCTCCTGGGTGATGCGCTTGTCGTCTGCAATCACGAAGGCCATGCCAGAATCCAGATGGAAACGCCCCACCAGAGGCGCGGTGCGCTCATGGGTCAGACGTACGATGCGCGCCTCGCGGCGGCCCTTACGATCGACACCGGCTTTTTGAGCAAGCACCTTGTCGCCGTGAAAATACATCAGCATGTCACGGTTGTTGATAAAGAGGTCATCGCCCCCTTCATCGAGTTTAAGGAAGCCGAAACCATCCTTGTGGCCCAATACCATGCCACTTAGCAGATCCATACGCTCGGGTAAGCCATAGGCCTGACCACGGGTAAAGACCAGCTCGCCATCACGCTCCATCGCCCTGAGGCGGCGGCGTAAGGCTTCTAGCTGCTCTTCATCGCTGATCTTGAGCGCCTGGGCAATTTTTTCACGATTGAGGGGTGATTGCTGTGAGCGTAAGTAATCTAAAATATACTCACGACTAGGAATGGGGTTGTCGTACTTCTCTTGTTCACGCTTTAAATGCGGATCTTTGATCATTCAATATCCATACTTTTTGCCCGGCTCTCCAGATTGTCTAAGGGGCTTAGGGCGTTTATCGGGATCTCAGATGCTCCTGCTTAGCCCTATCTACTGCACTGGCGGGCATTTTTGCTTCTAGCACCATCAATAATTTCATGGCTTCCTGTTTGGTCGCCTCATCACTAAATACATCGTTGTAAAGCCAGTGGTAACCCATCACATAATCTCTGGGACTACCATAGCCTTCGCCAAACAATCTCACCAGCATCATACGTGCAGGAAGATCGCCACTGGCGGCAGCGGGCAGCGTGTATTGCACTGCGCGCTCTTTATCTTGGATCACGAACTTACCCTCATGGTAATACTCGGCGATCCGAGCCATAGCTTCTGCGCTACCTTGCTCAGCAGCGTCACGAAGCATAGAAATGCCTCTGGGCGGATTGGCTTTGACACAGATACCATAGTTCAGCATCTCAGCCCAAAGATATTGATACAGCGGCTGTTTTAGCACTTCGGCACGCGCCTCAATATCTTGTACCAGCTGACAATCGTCGCCTTTTACCTTTGTCAGGTAAGACTTGTCGCGGATCATGTCGATAAGCTGCTCTTGGCTATAAATATCGACCGCTCTGATCACGCTTTTGTCGTCAGTCTGCTTGTCAGTTTTGGTTTCAGCCTGTGCCACTGTCGATAAACAGGCCATTAAAATAAAGAATACTAATCGTGCCATAAAAAAATTCTCTATGTAGAACTCGTGCCTTTATCCGTAACAGACTTAGGCAGTATACCTTATCTTATCGGCCGCTGTGGCGTTAGCTTAAAAGCGATTGCAAAATAGTCAGCCTAAGGCGGCGCCTCTGTGGCCATATTGCAATAAACAACTCCCAATAAAAAGGCCGCTTAACGCGGCCCTTATGATTAACTAAACGGATTCACTAGAATCATGGTCTCGTTTCTATCGGGACCCGTTGAGATAATGTCGACTGGCGTTTCCAGTAACTCTTCGATGCGCTTGATATAGTTGATCGCCGCCTGTGGCAGCTGCTCAATAGAGGTCGCACCAAAGGTGTTCTCACTCCAACCAGGCATAGTTTCAAGCACAGGCGTAACCTGCTCGTAGCCTTCTGCAGCTAGCGGAGTCACGGTAGCGATGCTGCCATCTGGGTACTGATAACCCACACAGATCTTCACCTCTTCCAAGCCGTCGAGTACGTCAAGCTTAGTCAAGCAGAAACCGCTGATGCTGTTGATCTGTACCGCGCGCTTCATGGCAACGATATCTAACCAACCTGGACGACGCTTACGACCAGTGGTCGCACCAAACTCGTGACCCTTAGTACCTAAGTGATCACCGATTTCGTCTTGCAACTCAGTAGGGAAAGGACCTGCACCCACACGTGTGGTGTATGCCTTCATGATACCGAGCACATAGTCTAGATGACGTGGACCGAAGCCAGAACCTGTCGCAACACCACCTGCAGTAGTGTTTGAAGAGGTTACGAACGGATAAGTACCATGGTCAATATCCAGAAGGGTACCCTGTGCGCCTTCAAACAGGATAGGCTCACCGGCCTTACGTGCTTGATCCAGCAACTCAGTCACATCTGTACACATGCTCTTCAGATAGTCAGCAATCGCCAACGCATCTTTCAATGTGGTTTCGTAATCAACCGCTTCGCAATCATAGTATTCGGTCAACATGAAGTTGTGATATGCCATCACTTCCTTCAGTTTTTCGGCGAACAATTCTGCATTAAACAGATCGCCAACACGAAGACCACGACGAGAGATCTTATCTTCGTAAGCTGGACCGATACCACGACCCGTTGTACCAATAGCTTTATTACCGCGCGCTTTTTCGCGTGCGATATCTAAGGCACAGTGGAAGGGAAGGATTAACGGACACGCTTCAGAGATAAGCAGACGTTCCTCTACAGGGACGCCACGCTCTTTAAGCATGTTGATCTCTTTCATCAGGGCGTCAGGTGCAAGCACCACGCCATTACCGATAATGCATTTTACATTATCGCGTAAGATCCCTGATGGAATAAGATGAAGAACGGTTTTGTCACCATCGATAACAAGAGTGTGACCCGCATTGTGGCCACCTTGATAACGAACGACATATTTGGCCTGTTCGGTAAGTAGGTCGACTATCTTACCCTTTCCTTCGTCACCCCATTGGGTGCCGAGAACTACGACGTTTTTGCCCATTATTTGCTGCAAGGTAGTGGTTAAAACGGGATTTTAGCAGATCTTGGGGGGGAAATGGCAAGTAATTTATGAAAAAATAATCAATATGACCACGCCAGCCGTGACTAAAGCACCGCCTAACCTTTGTAAAACCCTTTGATTTTGGTTAGAAATTTCCTGCAAATATGCCCGCCAACGATTCGGAAATAAAAGCGGTCCTATCCCTTCGATAATCAACACTATGGCCAGAACCAGCATCAGGAGTTGGAAAGTCATCTAAACGCGTTTCCTATAGAGAACAATAAGGCTTAAAAATAGCAGAAAATAGCCATAAAAAAACCCAGCACAAGGCTGGGTTTTTCGAATTTTCGCAGCGTAAAAATTAACGCTTTGAGAATTGTGGCTTACGACGTGCTTTACGTAGACCCACTTTCTTACGCTCAACTTTACGAGCATCACGGGTAACGAAACCTGCAGCGCGTAGAGATGGACGTAGAGCTTCATCAAGTTCCATCAGGGCACGAGTAATACCGTGACGGATTGCACCTGCTTGGCCAGTGATACCACCGCCCTTAACAGTTACATAGATGTCTAGCTTTTCAGTCATTTCAACTAGCTCTAGAGGTTGACGAACAACCATACGAGCAGTTTCACGACCAAAATATTCGTCAAGTGGACGTTGGTTCACGACGATGTTACCACTACCTACTTTAGCGAATACGCGAGCAGTAGATGTTTTGCGACGGCCAGTGCCGTAGTACTGAGTTGCAGACATTAGCTTACTCCCGGATTAGATATCAAGAACTTGTGGTTGTTGTGCAGCATGGTTGTGCTCTGCGCCAGCGTAAACTTTCAGTTTACGGTACATGGCACGTCCTAGAGGACCTTTTGGCAACATACCTTTTACTGCTTTCTCGATAATCATTTCTGGCTTATGATCTTGCAGCTTATCAAAAGTAATCTGCTTGATTCCACCTGGGAAACCAGAATGAGAGTAGTAAGTCTTAGCTGCTGCTTTGTTACCAGTTACAGTTACTTTCTCAGCATTGATAACGATGATGTAATCGCCAGTATCAACGTGAGGAGTGTATTCTGCCTTATGCTTGCCACGTAGACGACGAGCGATCTCAGTAGCCATACGACCTAAAGTTTTACCTTCAGCGTCAACAACGAACCATTCGCGCGTCACTGTTTCTGGTGTAGCAGTATATGTAGTCTTCATTTACAAAAACCCAAAGTTTAAATTCTGTTCTCACATGCCGCCATTTCCGATGAAATAGCAACACAAAAAGTGCCATTCTCCGCCCCTTCGAGCAAAGAATAAGGCTTTACAACTTCCGCCTTTTTGGCGGAGTAACGAGGGCAGGTCGCGAATTATAGACAAAGCTGAGTTAAAAATCACCTAATTTTTTAGCTAATTTAAATGATTTACTCAGCTTATCCTTGTTGTCGTAGCGAAACGGCAAAAAACCACACTTTTTCCTTTCGCCGAGCAGACTAAGGCAGATGTTCCAGCGCTAGATAATCGTGAGACTGCATCTCGGTCAGACGAGAGCGGCAGCGTCTAAACTCGAAGCTGAGTAATCCCTGAGTATAGATCTCTTCCAGCGCTACCTCGGCAGAGATGATGAGCTTTACCTGACGCTCATAAAACTCATCCACCATGGCCAGAAAACGTCTGGCGATATCATCGCCCGTACTTTGACTGCCCATCTGCTCGACACCGCTAAGCAGTACAGTGTGATAAAGACGGGCCAATTCCATATAGTCACGCTGACTTCGCGGGCCGTCGCACAGATCTCTGAAGTTAATTAAGAGCACGCCTTGGGCCTGCTTGCGAATGGCGATTTCGCGGCCGTCGATATCAATCGCCGCAGTTGAAACTTCCGACTCTGGGGCGAGTTGTTGAAAATAACCCAACAGGTTCTCGTCGGCTTGAGGATCTAGCGGATAATGGTAGATCTCTGCCTGCTCTAGGGTGCGCAGACGGTAATCTATGCCGCTGTCCACATTGAGCACCTGACAGTGTTTGTTGATTAGCGCTATCGCTGGCAGAAAGCGCGCCCGTTGCAACCCATTCCGATAGAGTTCATCGGGAATGATATTAGACGTCGCCACCAGTGCCACGCCTTCAACAAAGAGCGCCTGAAACAGAGTGCCCAGCAACATGGCGTCGGTAATATCTGAGACAAAAAACTCATCGAAGCAGATCACCTGATAACGCTCGGCCATTCGCTTGGCGATCACCAACAAGGGATCTCGCTGACCTTTTAGGCCATCAAGGTCCAGATGTATTTGATGCATAAAGCGGTGAAAGTGCGCCCTGAGTTTACGCTCACCCGGCAAGGCATCATAAAAGGTATCCATCAGATAGGTCTTTCCCCGCCCGACACCACCCCAGAGATACAGGCCCTGCACCTGAGGCGCTGGCTTAGCGAGAAATCCTAACAGTTTCGCGACGCCACTTGGCTTTTGCTGAGCCGCAAGCAATTCGTCATAGACGCGTTGCAGCGCCTTGACCGCCTGCTCCTGGGCAGGATCATAGGAAAAATCATCACGTTGTAGATCGGCTTGATAATGCTGCCAAGGGGTGAGATGCGACACTTAAATTATTCTCTTCTATCCTTAATTCAACCGCTAGATGGTACCACGACAATCGAACGCAGGGTATATGTCGTCCCAGACAATCCTACGAGCAAAAGGTCGTAGGCCAAGGCAATTTGTCGCCGCGCGATTCACGCTAGTCAATGAAGGCTAACGAAAAATTAACCTTTGTTAATCCCATGAACTTTATTTAAAGCGCGACAGTCGGATTGAGTAACACAGCAAAAATTACTGACTTGATTTACGTCCGAGTAGCCTTATATCTACAGAGTCAAAAGTTCATAATTGCAACCTTGGAGTCATGAATAGATGAAAACCAAATTATCACTACTTTCAGCCGCCCTGCTCGGCGCCAGCCTTATGGTCATGCCCGCCGTTTCTCAAGCCGCCATACCGCTAGCCGTCGGTGGACAAGAGCTTCCTAGCCTGGCTCCCATGCTGGAAAAAACCACCCCAGCCGTGGTTGCCGTCGCCGTATCGGGCACCCATGTGTCTAAACAGCGTCTTCCTGATGCTTTTCGCTACTTCTTCGGCCCCAATGCGCCAAGAGAGCAGGTACAGGAGCGTCCCTTTAAAGGCCTGGGTTCAGGGGTCATTATCGATGCCGAAGAAGGCTATATCGTCACCAATAACCATGTGATCGAAGGTGCCGATGAGATCTTGATTGGCCTGCACGATGGCCGTGAAATAGAGGCAAAACTGATTGGCGCCGATGCCGAATCCGATGTCGCGCTACTACAAATTAAGGCGAAAAACTTAGTCGCGCTTAAGCGCGCCGACTCAGACGAGCTTAAGGTGGGTGACTTTGCTGTCGCCATTGGTAACCCCTTTGGCTTAGGTCAGACCGTCACCTCAGGTATCGTCAGCGCCATGGGGCGCAGCGGCTTAGGCATTGAGATGCTAGAGAACTTTATTCAAACCGACGCCGCCATCAATAGCGGTAACTCGGGCGGCGCCCTGGTTAACCTTAACGGTGAGCTTATTGGTATCAACACCGCCATCGTCGCCCCTGGCGGCGGTAACGTAGGGATAGGCTTTGCCATCCCGGCTAACATGGTCAACAACCTGGTGGATCAGCTGATCGAGCACGGTGAGGTGCGCCGTGGCGTGCTAGGTGTCAGCGGTCGAGACTTGGATAGTGAACTGGCTCAAGGCTTCGGTCTGGACTCTCAACACGGCGGCTTCGTTAATGAAGTCATGCCAGACAGCGCCGCAGACAAAGCGGGCATTAAGGCCGGTGACATCATTGTCAGCGTTAATGGCAAGCCCATCAAGACCTTCCAGGAGCTCAGAGCCAAGATTGGTACCATGGGCGCCGGCGCCAAGGTGAAACTTGGCCTAATCCGCGATGGCGATGAGAAAACCGTCACAGCTGTTCTGGGCGAATCCAGCCAGCAGACAGAAACTGCAGCAGGTGCAGTACACCCAATGCTGACGGGCGCAACCTTAGAGAACCACAAGAAAGGGGTTGAGATCACTGATATCACGCAAGGCTCTCCGGCTGCGGCCAGTGGTCTGCTTAAGGGCGATATCATTGTCGGGGTGAACCGTACCCGCATCGAAAACCTTAAGGAACTTAAGGCAGAACTTAAGGAGCAAAATGGCGCCGTTGCGCTTAAGTTGCTACGCGGTAACAACAGCCTTTACCTGGTTCTCAGGTAAATAAGCACCAAGGGATCATACTTTGAGTATGATCCCTTGCACTTCCTAAGCCAAAGCCTATCAGAGGCTAAATAGCCAATAGTGCCCTATAACTAAACATGTTAATCTAACGCTACTTTTCCCAGTGCACGCAAAATCATGACTCTAAAAGACACGGTAATTTACATCGCGAAAGCTGTTTTATTCGGCCTCATCATGGCCGCGGTCTTTCTGGTCATCACCCCATTAATCACGGGAAATAACAATCAAAATAACTTCTTTCAACACCGCGGACAAAACGGCATAGAACTCTCCTTTTCCAAGGCGGTTCGCCGCGCGGCACCAGCCGTCGTCAACATCTACAGCCTAAGCATAGATCAGAGCCGCCCACTCAATTCAGGGGCACTCCAAGGGCTGGGTTCGGGCGTGATCATGAGTAAAGAGGGTTACATACTCACTAACTATCATGTGATCAAGAAAGCCGATGAGATAGTCGTGGCCCTGCAAGATGGACGCAAGTTCACCTCTGAAGTCGTTGGCTCAGATTCAGTCACTGACCTGGCGGTGCTTAAAATTGAGGGCGACGCCCTACCCGTAGTGCCCATCAACTTAGATATCCCAGCCCAGGTAGGCGATGTGGTACTGGCCATAGGCAACCCCTATAACCTAGGGCAAACCATTACCCAAGGGATCATCAGCGCCACGGGGCGTAACGGCCTTAGCTCAGGCTATCTGGATTTCCTACAGACAGATGCGGCCATCAACGCAGGTAACTCGGGTGGCGCCCTTATCGATACCAGCGGTCAGTTGATCGGCATTAACACCGCCGCTTTCCAGATCGGTGGAGAAGGCGGTGGACACGGCATCAACTTCGCCATTCCTATCAAGCTGGCTCACAGCATCATGGGTAAATTAATTAAAGATGGTCGGGTGATCCGTGGGGCGCTAGGAATCACTGGTGAGCCCATCAACCCTGTGATGGCACAGATCCTCAACCTGCCGGATCTGACCGGTGTGATGGTGACAGGCGTCGATCATCAAGGCCCTGCGGCGCAGGCTAAACTCAGGCCCAGAGATGTGATCACTAAATTTAACGACGAAACCGTTCCTGGCGTCGAAATGCTGATGGACAGAATTGCCGAGACACCGCCAGGGACTCAGGTGACTATGACCATCATACGCAGCGGCAAGTACTATCAGGTACCCGTCACCATAGGTGAAAACCTTAATAACGAATAATCTTTCTCAAAAAAAACAAAGTAAAAAGCCAGCAAATGCTGGCTTTTTTACTTTTGTACTTTCTATCCATTGAAAGCCAAGAGGTCATAAAATGAGGGGCATCCCCAAGGGGTTATTTATTCGGACTCCGAAAGAGTCGCAACCAAAAGCTGCATTCAAGCACTGCGCCGGCAATCAGCAGTCCTAACGCACCAAAGTGCATTCCTAGCCCATAACAGATCAGTGCTCCACTGAGCAGCACCGCTAATAACGCCATCCTTTTACCATGTGCCATATACTCTCCTTAGCATAATGAACCAAGCTTACCTGCCTATATTACAAGTATAAGCGTTTCTGTACCGCCGAAATGTATGAAATTTATTCGCTACCCTTTAACTGATTCAGGCTTATCTGCACGTCTCCAGTAAAGAGGACGACTCCTGTTCAGTCAAGCATTTACAACACACACGCTTGATGGATAACAAACCAGACTCATCAAAAAAAGACCACCCTAGCATATAACTGAGGTGGTCTTTACCTTTATGGGAAAGGGCAATGAATCACTTTGTTGAGCTTTTATGGTGCGATCATACGCACTTATTATTAAACCTCTTACTTAGGGAACGGTTACTTATGAACCTTAGTTAAGGCAGCGGCCTTCTCTGTATAATTGTCGTGACAATTACCACAGGTAAACTTAGCTGTACCCCATGGCATTTGATACTTGCCATCATCGGTGAACTGCTTGGCATCAGGCGATAGATCCAGGGTAAAGAGGTGAGACTTAATATCACCAAATACCACATCCGCACTACCCAGCTTAGGTGCTGTCGTTACCGCACTCTTAGCCAACTTAGGCATATGACAGTCGGTACACTCGGCTAGGGTGCCGTGGCCATATGATCCACCACCGTCAGCAAAGGCCATGGTATGACAATCGGTACAGGCTTTAACGGCGCCCATATGCAGACCATCGCTGCTGTCCTGATTCTTAGTCGACTTATGAGAGTCATGGCAGGTCGTACAGCTCATGCCTTTCTTAACACCAATTTCATCACCAGCCTTATAGATACCGTGGTCCTGTGGTACTACGCCTAAGAATTCATCGGCAGTTTGGTGATGTTGCGCCAAGCCACCTTTGGCAATGATGCGACCACCCACTTGGCTACCGCTAGGATAGGCCTCATTGTACTTGCTGACGAAAGAGGGGTAATCCTTCTCGCCATCACGGGTATGACATTCGGCACAGGTCACCGCCTTGCCATAGGCCATATCATCGGCGAGGAACTCCTCTGTAGTACGCGCAACGGCTATCTTGGTGATGTTATCTTTCGAAGGTGCCTTAACGTGGAAACTACCCGCACCATGACAGGCTTCACACTGAATCCCCTGCTCGGCAAACGTACCATTCATACCGATAAGGTCGTCCTGACGATCTGGGTTACGGTTGTCGCCACCGGCCACATCTGTGGTGCGCTTCCAGCCTGTTGTATGACAGTTACCGCAGCTGTATTTATAGTCAAACTCTGTATCTTTGTAGTTACCCATCACATCTGGATCGACGGAATGATTATCGGGAATATTGAGCTCACCCTTACTGTTACGAATGTTGTATTGAACATTCTTACCCGTCACTATGTAGCCGTCTTTGTCCAACCAGCGCATTTTCCAATGATAGCCCCCCACCACATAGGTGACATCATCATAGCTACTTGGTGCGCCTAAGGTGTTGTTCGGCGTTGAATCCACTAACAGATCGATCGCGCCAGTAATGGTCGTTTCAGGCGTATACGGGAAGCTTGGCTGTGCACCGTCGCTGATCTTTTGAATCTTAAAGTTGTGACCCGTCTTAGCAAAAGAAGCATGCTGCTCGCTGTGGCATCCGGCACAAGCCGCTGATCCCACATAGGCTAACACCTCTGGCTCTGGCAGGGCCTCAACTGTCACAGTGACTTCACCAACTGCCTCATCAGTGCCATCGGTGATTGTGTAATTAAACTTAACCTCTCCTGCCGAAGTTCCCGCGGTATACTCAACCTTACCCTCTTTGATCACTGCGCTATCATTGCTGACCGATACGATAGAGAGCGTGTCACCATCGGCGTCGGTATCATTGGCCAGTACATCTATGACGACCATTTCAGAAACCGTCACGGTCGCGCTATCGGCTACGGCAACGGGCGGGGTGTTTTCTTGAACTGGAGGTGGGTTTTCATCGTTATCACTACCACATGCCACTAACATGGATATCATGCTAGCGAGCAATAGCTTTTTACATGGAATTTGGTTGCTCATTTGTTCATCCTCTCGTGGCTTATGACAATCACCAACTTTGCAGGGAGGGCGATTGATATGTCTCTTTGGACATGGTCACAGTATTTGTGACTTACCACTAAAGGGATAGATTAGGCGATTTCACAATAGTCAGCCTATTGTGAACTTTACTTATCAAGGTAAAGGTAAGGAGCTGATTTTAAATACTAAAAATCATCATGAAAGATTGTGGTTTTGTAAAACAAATTGACCCGTTGTTGTCAGAATATAGATCTTGCTCTCATTTTGTTGTACCAGACCCGCCTTCTTCAATTGGCGCAGATGAAAATTAAATTTGGTGTGATCTTCTACCCCCACCAGACGGCAAAGATCCATAAATTTGAGTTGCTTATGAGTGCCAAGCTGTTTAAGGGTCATGCGTCTTAACGGATTTGCCAGAGCGGCATAAACGCTGTCTGGGTCGATATCGGCGGCAGATTTTAATAATTGCTTCTCGGCGATACTGCGCTTGATACTCATCAATAACTCACCGGCATTAAAAGGCTTGGTCATCACGCTATCGGCACCTTTCTTCATGGCATCAACCGCTGTATCTACCGTTGCATAGGCAGTGATAATGATGATGGCGATAAACGGGTTCAGTTGACGTAGATTTGAGATAGCCTCAACCCCAGTCATCCCAGGCATCAGCAGATCCATTAGCGCAATATCGAAACTGTGATGCTCACAGGCAGAAATGGCCCCCTCAGCGCAATCGACGGCGATCACCTGATGACCTTCTAACTCCAATATGTCTACCATATTGGTACGTAAGTCTGCATCGTCTTCAGCAATCAACACATTTGCCATTATGCCCCTTCCTCAAAAAAAATCGATATCTGAGTGCCCCGGCCGGGTTGGCTTTCGATGCACATACTGCCGTGATGTGCCCTGACAATTGACTCACAGATAGCCAATCCCAGCCCGGTCCCCTTACCTATCGCCTTGGTAGAATAAAAAGGCTCTAGAGCCCGAGCACGACAAGCTTCATCCATCCCTTGCCCCTCATCACTCACAGATAACTGAATGCCATCATCTCGCTGCAACGCACTGACGCAGATCTTACCGCCTTTATCACTGGCATCCATGGCATTGTTGAGCAAGTTAATCAGTAACTCTTCCAACTTGATTTTTTGCCCCATGATCTGCAGCGAATCGGGGCAATCGACCTTGATGTCGAACTCTCGTTGCTTATGAGACAAGAGTTTAATTGCCGAACCAACCACCTCAGCCAACTTAACCTGTCTCGGTTCTTCTGACACAGGTCGAGCGTAAGCCAGCAACTCCTTACTGATCTCGGCGGCGCGACTAATGCCCAGCCGAATTCGCTGAATATACTCAGCCTGCGCAGGATCCTGGGGTGGATATTTTCGCTCCAGTAAGTCCAGCGCCAATGTCGAAGAGGCCAAAGGATTGTTGATCTCATGGGCTACACCCATGGCAAGTTGGCCTATCGCCTTGTATTTATCCGTCTCCACCGCCCGTTTCAACTTGGCCTCTGTTTGCTGCTCGCGTTCGATATCAAAAATCTTGAGAGCCTTCAACAGCGCAATGAGTACCAGGCCACTGGCCAGGGTACGCAGCACGGGAACTGTCATGTGTAAATCTGTTGCAACCAACCCCGCGAATATGCCGTATATCCAAAGTCCCACGCCTGTGGCCACAAAGTATTGTCCATAGTCATGTCGCTGCCGCAACAGGTCGTGACCATATATTGCCATGCCACATCCAGCCAGAAAGGCGCTGCCAAACCCCAGCAACAAACGTGTATAGAATGAAGCCTGCGCAAACATCTCATCGGATAAGTCCAGCGAAGTTGAGAAACGCACTACCGACACTAAATATGCCAACAAGATAAGCAAAATCACCCCATGGCCGATGCGCGCAATGGACCGCGACAAGATAGAGAATAATAGCCAAGAAAAGACCATTAAACTGGCGAAGGAGAGCGCTAACTTAAGCAGCCTAAGCCACTCCACGAGCACCTGATATTGCCTGGAGATATCATCGGCAAACAGGATCACATATAACTCGGACCACTCGTGAAAAGCATGGGTAAACCCAAACAAAGCCAGCGCCCATAGTGTGGGGGAGATTGAGAGTTGGCTGTACTTAAAATTGCGAAACACAACGACACAGCCAATGGAGAAAAATACCAGGCCGTAAAAGAGATAGATGTTAAACACGATAAAGGTCGACATAGCCAGACTGTACCACTGGCTCAACATGCCTTGCCGTGACGACTGCAGCAATATCGTTTTAAAACCGGCCAGGGACAAAAAAGCCACCCTAAGGTGGCTTTTATCATAGGGTAATCAAAGATCAGCTGACCCGCACGACCTCGCCGCCAAGGCCCTTAAATTTGTCTTCGATATGCTCATAGCCTCTATCGAGATGATAGATACGATCCACTGTGGTCACACCTTCAGCCACTAAACCAGCAATCACCAGGCTAGCCGAGGCGCGAAGATCGGTCGCCATCACCTGAGCACCATTAAGCTGTTCAGTCCCCTTGATGATACAAGTATTGCCTTCAAGCTCCATGTTAGCGCCCATACGAATCAGCTCAGGCACATGCATGAAACGATTCTCAAAGATGGTCTCGGTAATGGTCGCCGTCCCTTCGGCCAGGGCGTTGAGCACACAGAACTGCGCCTGCATGTCCGTCGGAAAACCAGGATAAGGCATTGTCTTGATATTGACCGCCTTTGGGCGTTGCCCCTGCATATCCAGCTCAATCCAATCTTCACCCGTGGTGATGGTTGCGCCAGCATCTTCCAGCTTGGCCAGCACAGATTCGAGCGTCTTAGGATCGGCATCGACACAGCGGATCTTACCTCGGGTTACCGCGGCGGCCACCAGGAAACTACCTGTCTCGATACGATCCGGCATCACACGGTACTCACAGCCACTGAGCGACTCGACACCCTGAATGCGAATGGTATCGCTGCCGGCACCACTGATCTTAGCGCCCATGGCGTTCAGACAATTCGCCAGATCGATCACCTCAGGTTCACGGGCCGCATTTTCAATCACGGTTTCACCATCGGCAAGAGCCGCGGCCATCAACAGGTTTTCGGTAGCGCCGACACTGATCATATCCATGAAGATATGAGCGCCCTTGAGGCGGCCATCGACGCGGGCCTTGATGTAGCCCTCTTTCACCTCAATCTTGGCACCCATCTGTTCCAGACCATGTAGATGCAGGTTAACCGGACGCGCACCAATGGCGCAGCCGCCCGGCAAAGAGACGTCGGCAGTGCCGTAACGTGCCAGCAGAGGTCCCAAGATGAGAATTGAAGCGCGCATGGTCTTCACCAGCTCATAGGGCGCACAAAACTCGTTAAGATGGGTGGTCGATATGGTGATCTTACCTTCATCACTGCGACTAACGTCGGCGCCGAGGCAGCGAAGTAATTCACAGCTGGTGTTGACGTCTCTCAGGTTGGGGACATTGGTGACCACAAAGTCTGTCTCGGCCAATACACCGGCCATTAGAATGGGAAGCGCGGCATTTTTCGCGCCTGAGATCACCACGTCACCGGCCAGTGCACCACTGGCCTGAATTGTTAATTTATCCACTATGAGTCTCTAGCCTGGCATGTTGAAGATTTTTTCACGCTTCCACTGCGTCGGGGTAAAGGCGTTGATCGTGATGGCGTGCAATGCCCCACTGGTCACATGTTCCATTAAGGGGCCATAGATCATCTGCTGCTGTTTGACTCGGCTTACACCGTCGAAACACTCACCAACGGCGACAATCTTATAATGTGTCCCATCCTGGCTCACGTGCACTTCATCTAGTGTCAGCGCTTGGCTAAGCAGCTGTTCAATCTCATTGCATTCCATATATGGATAACCCTTTTATTTGGCTTCTTCGATGAAGAAGTCTTGTAAATCATATAAATCAATTAACTTTTTCAATTGCTCTGGCGGACAACATAGCGCTAGCGTCTTGCCCTGCGCCTTCTGCTGCGCCACCAGATGCAGCAGTAATGCCACACCGGCACTGTCGCTATAAACGATGCCAGAAAGATCCAAGCGCTCACTCGTCTGGCTCAGCAGCCCATCAAGCTTGGGCCAAAGCTGCACCACCGCCGCCTGGGACAGCTCACCGCTCACCCGGCAGACGCCCTCTTCCTGATTAAAGGACAGCATTATAGCCTAGTCCCTTGGTTAACCAAGCTGATATGGTTTTCAGTGTGAGTTTCTAACTCTTTTATCACCGCATCGATACCATTTTGGCGGATAAGGTTAGAGATCTCTGCGCTTTTAGAGGCCAGTAGACTCACCCCTTCGGCCACAAGGTCAAATGCCTTCCAGGTATCATCCTTAAGACGACGCACCTTGAAGATCAACTTGATCGGCGGACGTCCCTGCTCGATAACCTGTACATTAACATCCACCATCTTCTCATCGTCGAAGCGCTTAGCCGGTGCAAACTCTACCTCTTGATCTGTGTACTCGGTAAATGCCTGGGCATAGGTAGCGATCAAATAGGTCTTAAACGCGTCGGCAAAACGCTCACGCTGCTCCGGAGTACTCTGGCGCAGGTAAGGCCCCATCACCTTATAAGAGGCATACTTATAATCTATGTAGGGCATCAACTCGTCAGAGACTATCACCTTAAGGTGGTCAGGGTTGGCCTTAATTGTGGCAAAATCCTGATGAAACCTGGCGAAAGTCTTGTTGGCAACCGATTCCACCATGGCATAAGGATCTTTGGTATTAACCGAAATATCTTCGCTACTCGCCGCCGCACTGGTCAACAGCACCATGGCGGAGAAAACCACTTTCAACAACTGTTTCATAATCGTCCCTATTAATTTTCTTTAGACTTCATACTGTATAAGAACTGGCCGATGAGATCTTCGAGCACCAAAGCCGAATGGGTATCATCGATACGATCGCCATCTTTGAGCATGCCGATATCGTCCATCACAAAACCGGGCGTCAGACCTAAAAACTGCTCGCCTAACAGGCCAGAGGTGAGAATCGACAGGCTACTGGTTTCGGGGAACTGATCGTATTGTTTATCCATTGCCAGCTCGACCACAGCCACCAGTTCTTCAGGATCTAAGCTGATATTGGTCACTCTGCCAACCACCACGCCGCCCACCTTGACGGGCGAGCGCACTTTCAATCCGCCGATATTGGTAAACTTGGCGTATAAGGTGTAATGGCTCTGGCCAGGTTTCACCTCGACATTGGCCACATTAAAGACCAGGACCAAAAAGGCCAACAGGCCCGACAGAATAAACAAGCCAACTAACAGTTCAATTTTTCGAGTCAACATACTCAATTACCACTCAGTTCTATACATACCATGACGGCAAATATATAGGTTTATCCATAAACAAAATTTAATCAGCGGCCAAACATAATGGCCGTTAACAAGAAATCTAGCGCCAGCACTGCCAGGCTGGATTGCACCACGGTTTGTGTGGTTGCGCGGCTAATGCCCTCAGGGTTAGGAATCACATGATAACCGCGATATAAAGCTATCCAGGTCACCACGACGGCAAATACCAGACTCTTGATCATGCAGTTCACGATATCCTCGCGCCACTCTACCGAGGCCTGCAGAATCGACCAAAAACTGCCGCTATCTATCCCTTTCCACTCCACACCCACCAGATGACCACCATAGATACCCACGGCGGTAAACATCAGTGCCAGTAGGGGTAAGCTGATCACCCCGGCCCAGAATCGCGGCGCGATCACCTGCCTTAGGGGATCGATAGCCATCATCTCCAGACTAGAGAGCTGCTCGGTGCTCTTCATCAAACCAATTTCGGCGGTCAATGCCGATCCGGCGCGTCCGGCAAACAGCAGCGCGGTCACCACAGGTCCCAGTTCACGCAGCAAACTGAGCGCGACCATAGGACCCAGGCTGTCTTCGGTGCCAAACCCCACCAGAATATTATAGCCTTGCAGTGCCAGCACCATGCCGATAAACAGGCCAGACACTAAGATGATCACCATAGACTGCACGCCAATCACATACAGCTGTCTAATTAATAAAGGCGTGCCTTTTCGTACTCTAGGGACCTTGGCAATAGCGCCCCACAACATCAGGCCAGCACGACCCAAGCCGGTGACGCTATCGATTGCACTACGACCTAAGCTGGCGATATGATCAATCACGCTCACCTAACATCTCCTTTTGGTAATCCTGTGCGGGAAAGTGAAACGGCACAGGCCCGTCGGGCTGACCACCGATAAACTGTTTCAGTTTAGGATTATCTGCCGCTTTCAACTCGGCGGGCGTGCCATGGGCGATCACCTTCTTGTCGGCCAGCACATAGACATAATCGGCAATCCCCAACACCTCTTGTACGTCGTGAGACACCACCACAGAAGTAAGACTCAGGGCATCGCCCAACTCTCGGATCAGCTTTACCAAGACCCCCATAGAGATAGGGTCCTGACCGGCGAAGGGCTCATCATAGAGCACCAGCTCGGGCTCAAGGGCGATGGCACGGGCCAAGGCTGCACGTCGCTGCATGCCGCCAGACAGCTCGCTCGGCATCATCTGCGCCGCGCCTCTCAGCCCCACCGCCTCAAGCTTCATCAGCACGATGCGGCGAATGATCGCCTCTGGCAAGTCTGAGTGCTCCCGAAGTGCAAAGGCAACGTTATCGAATACGTTCATATCGGTGAACAAGGCGCCGCTTTGAAACAGCATGCTCATACGTTTACGCAGGTCAAAGAGTTCACTGCGATTACACTTATGCACATCTATGCCGTCGACCTTGACCTCACCGGTATCCGGGCGCAGCTGCCCCCCGATCAACTTCAGCAGGGTCGTCTTACCTATACCACTAGGGCCCATGATGGCAGTTACCTTGCCGCGAGGAATCGACAGGCTCACATCATCATAGATGACATGGGAACCACGGCTAAAACCTAGATGGCTAACCTCAACCAATGGCCTGGTCTCGGTTGACGACTCTGTGTCATGACTTAACGATTGATGACTCATAACGGGACCTAATACATTCCATGGATAGGCGGCAGGAAAAGAGACAAATTGTACGAAATTGACCGATTGTGCACAACTGAATCGACACTATCTTTGCGCAATACTTTCAATTTGGCTCAAATCCAGCGAAAATGCGCGGCAGACTCTTAAATAAAAAGAATTTCAATGCTATTTAATATTTTCTTACTGATCGTCGGTTTAGGGGCGCTAGTATGGAGCGCCGACAAATTTGTCTTTGGCGCCGCGTCATTCGCCCGCAATCTCGGCCTGCCTCCCATGTTAATCGGGCTCACCATAGTTGCCATGGGCAGCTCGGCGCCAGAGATGTTCGTTGCGGCCACCGCCTCCCTCGAGGGAATGACAGACACTGCCATTGGTAATGTGCTGGGCTCCAACGTTGCCAACATCACGCTTATCTTGGGGATCACCGCGCTTTTAGGCGCAATATCAGTAGGTTCACAAACACTTAAGCGTGAAATTCCTATGATGCTAGGGGCGACGGCGCTGGCGGGTTATTTCCTCCACGACGGGCAACTGACCCGCATCGAAGGGCTCGTGTTGCTGGCACTCTTTTTCTCGCTGATGGGCTATCTCATCTGGCATGCGATCTCCAACAAGGAGAAAGACCCCTTTATCGATGAAGCCGAAAGCGAAGTTCCTAAGGATGTGCCCACGCCAAAGGCTGTGCTCTGGTTAGTGATCGGCATAGTGCTGCTGCCCCTGTCGGCAGACTGGATGGTGCAAGGCGCAGTGGGTATCGCCAAGGCTTTCCATATGTCAGACTTAGTCATAGGACTCACCATCATAGCCGTTGGCACCAGCCTACCTGAATTGGCGGCTTGTGTGGCGGGCGTGTTAAAGAAAGAGGACGACCTGGCCATAGGCAACGTGGTTGGCTCAAACCTGTTTAATATTTTGGCGGTACTGGCACTGCCTGCGCTTATCGCACCCGGTGCGGTAGATGCCGCAGCCAGCACTCGAGATTTTTATATGGTAATGGCAACTAGCGTTGCCCTGGCCATACTGATTTTATTAACCGGCAAAGCCCGCCAACTTCGCCCTTGGCATGGTGGCGTGTTATTAGTGACTTTTATCGGCTATCAAGTCACGCTTTTCCTATCCTAATAGCGCTTTAGGCCGAAAAATATAGAGAGAACAAGATGGTAGATGCGGATCAATTACGTCAATGGGGACGCAAGGTTATCGATACCGAGCGCAATGCGCTGGACAACCTGTATCAATATGTCGACTCAAATGAATTTGCCAAAGCTTGCCAACTGATCCTCGCCTGCACCGGCAAGGTGATCGTCATGGGCATGGGCAAATCCGGCCACATAGGCAACAAGATTTCGGCCACGCTGGCCAGCACAGGGACTCCAGCCTTCTTCGTGCATCCGGGTGAAGCCAGTCACGGCGACTTGGGTGTGCTGAGCGAAAACGATATCGTGCTCGCCATCTCAAACTCGGGCGAGGCCAGTGAAATTTTAACCCTGATGCCAGTGATCAAACGCATGGGATTGCCTGTGATTGCGGTCACGGGTAAACCCGAATCTAACATGGCTAAACACGCCGTGGTTCACCTGTGTATCGAGGTGCCAGAAGAGGCCTGCCCATTAGGACTTGCCCCCACATCTAGCACCACTGCCACCTTAGTGATGGGCGATGCCCTGGCGGTCGCACTATTACAGGCGCGTGGCTTTACCAAAGATGATTTTGCCCTGTCTCATCCCGGTGGCAGCTTGGGCCGTAAGCTCCTGCTTAAGGTGAGCGACGTAATGCACAAGGGTGATGAGTTACCTTTAGTCTCACAAGACATTAGCATTACCGATGCCCTGTATGAAATATCGAAGAAGGGCCTTGGCATGACGGCTGTGATCGATTCGGCAGGCCTATTGGTAGGTATCTTTACCGACGGCGATCTACGCCGGGTGATCGACGCCGAGATCAACCTGCGCAAGACCTCTATCTCCGAGGTGATGACCCATGGTTGCGTCACCGTCAGCGACGGCATACTGGCGGCGCAGGCCCTTAAGGTAATGGATGAAAAAGAGATTAACGGCCTGATAGTGACCGATGAGACACAGCGTCCCATCGGCGCTCTCAATATGCTGGATATGGTCAAGGCGGGGGTGATCTAACATGGCACATCAAGGTTTCTACGGTCCCATCACTGATGCGGTTTGGCAGAAGGCTAAACAGATTAAGCTGCTGATCTGCGATGTCGACGGCGTGTTTTCCGATGGCTTAGTCTATATGAGTAACTCGGGCGATGAGCTTAAGACTTTCCACACCCGCGATGGGTATGGCGTGCGCTCGCTGCTCACCAGCGATATTCCCGTTGCCATCATCACAGGGCGTAAGTCTCAAATAGTGGAAGATCGCATGACAGCCCTTGGGATCACCCATATCTATCAGGGCGTGGACAACAAACTTGAACCATACGAAGAGCTGCTGGCTCTCTACAAGGTCACGCCCCAGGAAGTGGCCTATATTGGCGACGATATGGTGGATCTGCCTGTGATGCAGAAGGTGGGCTTATCTGTCTGTGTGGCTGATGGCCACCCTTATGTGCGCCAACACGCCGACATGACGACCCATATCAAGGGGGGCCACGGCGCCCTGCGAGAACTGACAGACCTTATTCTGCTCAGCCAGGATAAGTTTGCGTCGGCCCACGGAATGAGCATATGAATAGAGTCACGCTGGCCATTATCGCCTTTTTCGGTACCGCACTAGTCCTCTATTGGCAGGTGCAATCGAAACGGGGAGAAGAAGATCTGGCACAGGTGAACGCCGACAGTCCCGACTATATCGTCCGGGATCTTAAGAGCGTGCAGTACAATGAGCAGGGCGGCATCAATAGCCGCGTATCGGCCAGCCACATGAAGCACTACGCCGAACGCAACATGACCTACTTTACTCAGCCCATCTATCTTGTGTATCCAGACAAGGGCGATGCCCAATGGCGACTCAGATCGACTAAAGGCACTCTGGACAAAAATAGCGGACGGGTCACCCTGGAAAATAATGTTATCATTGATGCTATTAGCCCAGAAGAACCTATCCAGACCATAGAGACCACCTATCTGGAGTTGGATCTCAATACTATGATAATGACATCCGACAAAAGCATTCGGGTAACGGGGCGAGATTTCCTCATCACGGGGCAAGGCTTATACGCCGATCTCAACGCACAAAATATACGACTGACGAGTCAGGTAGAAGGAACATATGAAACTAAATAGCCTTATTCTCGCTGGGCTGCTAACCCTGATTAGCCTGGGCGCCCAAGCCAAGGATAATGACCTGCTACAAGAGGTCAAGATCTCTGCCGCTAGCCAGGAAGCCGATATCAAGAACAATCAGATCATCTTCCATGGACCGGTTGAGGTCTCTCAGGGCTCGATCAAGATCTTGGCCGATGAACTGCGCGCCTTCAGCAAAGAAAAGAACAGTGGCAAGATCCTCGTTGCCACAGGCAACCCGGCCACCTACTCTCAGGTAATGGAAGATGGCCGTCCCGCCTCTGCCAGTGCCAAAGAGATCCGCTATGAACTCTCGAGCCGCACCCTGACACTCATTGGCGATGCTACCCTGGAACAGGAAGGCAGCCAGGTCACAGGCACTCAGATCCGCTACAACATTGAACAGCAACAGCTGATCGCCGAGAGTACAGGCAATGACCGCGTGATCACCATTATTCAGCCTGAAAACTATCAAGAGCAGAAACAAGCGCAACCCGAGCCAGAACAACCCGAACAGGAAAAGCAATGACAGACCTGACCTTGAAGGCGGAAAACCTCGCCAAGAGCTATAAGAGTCGTGCCGTTGTCCAAGATGTGAGCCTTACAGTCAAAACCGGGCAGATCGTCGGCCTATTGGGACCAAACGGTGCCGGTAAGACCACCACCTTCTACATGGTGGTCGGCCTAGTACAGAGCGACAAGGGACGCATCTATATCGATGATGACGACCTCACCCTCGACCCCATGCACCTTCGCGCCCGTAAAGGCATAGGTTACCTGCCCCAGGAAGCCAGCATCTTTCGCAAACTCTCGGTACGCGACAACATCATGGCCGTGCTGCAGACTCGCAGCGATCTGGATAACGATGGCCGCGAAGAGGAGTTGGAACATCTTCTGGAAGAGTTTCATATTACCCATATCCGTGACAGCCACGGTATGGCCTTGTCGGGCGGTGAACGTCGCCGGGTAGAGATCGCCAGGGCCCTGGCCGCGAACCCGAAATTTATTCTGCTCGATGAACCCTTCGCCGGTGTCGACCCTATCTCGGTCATCGACATCAAGAAGATCATCGAGCAACTCAAAAACCGTGGCCTAGGTGTGTTGATCACCGACCATAATGTGCGCGAAACATTAGACGTCTGTGAGAAAGCCTATATCGTCAGCCACGGTAATCTGATCGCCGAAGGAACACCCGCCGAAATCTTAGACAATCAGCAAGTACGAGCAGTGTACTTAGGTGAACAATTCAAGCTATAGTTAATCTTATAACCGGGCCATAAACTGAAACTAATATCAGATTGTGGCCATAAGGACTATCCTTTATATTTGTCCGGCCAATTAGCCAGAGCTTTCTCATTTTATAATTAGAAACAAGGGAATAGCAGTACGATGAAAGCGTCACTTCAGCTCAAAATGGGTCAGCATCTCACCATGACGCCCCAGCTACAACAGGCCATACGTCTGTTGCAGTTGTCGTCACTAGAGTTGCAGCAGGAGATCCAACAAGCATTAGAATCCAATCCGCTACTGGAGTTGGATGAAGAGCAAGAAGGCGCCAGTGCCGAACTACAAGATGATACCGCCGTCGACAATTTCGACAGCAAGTATGATGACAAGATAGAGCTGGATTCGAGTCAGGATAACTCAGGCGTCGAGACCTCAGACGCCCTGACTCAAGACTCTATGCCTGACGAGCTGCCGGTCGACACCACCTGGGACGAGGTCTATACCGCCTCCCCTAACTCCAGCTCAGGCGCCATGCGCGACGACGACATGCCTTTTCAGGGCGAGACCAGTGAAGGCCTATACGAGCACCTCGAATGGCAGAAGAATCTCACCCCTTTTTCCGATAACGATCTGGCCATCGCCACCGCCATCATAGATGCCATTGACGAACGCGGTTACCTGACCCAAACCTGCGAGGATATTCTCGAAGCGATGGGCGATCCCGAAATAGAACTCGATGAGGTCGAGGCAGTACTCAAGCGAGTACAGCACTTCGACCCCATTGGCGTGGCGGCTCGAGATCTCAGCGAGTGTCTGACGATTCAGCTGGCCCAATACAGCGACGATACCCCACATATCGCCAATGCACGCATGTTGATCAAGGAGCACTTGGATCTCATCGCTGGACGCGACTTCCGCCTCTTGATGCGCAAAACCAAGCTTAAAGAAGATGAGCTAAGAGATGCTATCGCCCTCATTCAAACTTTAAACCCCCGTCCAGGCCTAGCCATTACCGCCAGCCGCGACGAGTATGTGATCCCTGATGTGACCGTCACCAAGAAGAAGGGACGCTGGGTGGTCGAGCTTAATCCCGATAGCATGCCCAAGATCAACGTCAACCAGCAGTATGCGGCCATGGCGCGCAGTACTAAGAGCCAGGCTGACGGTCAGTTTATTCGTGGTCACCTGCAAGAGGCGAAGTGGTTCCTCAAGAGTCTTGAGAGCCGTAACGAGACACTGCTAAAGGTCACCAACTGCATCGTCGACTTCCAACAAGGTTTCTTCGAATTTGGCGAAGAGGCGATGAAGCCCATGGTGCTTAACGACATCGCCGAGGCAGTGGAGATGCACGAATCGACCATCTCCCGTGTAACCACACAGAAATATATGCATACCCCGAGAGGGATCTTCGAACTCAAATACTTTTTCTCTAGCCATGTCGGCACTGACGATGGTGGAGAGTGCTCTTCAACAGCAATACGGGCTTTTATTAAGAAGCTAGTTGCTGCGGAAAACCAGAAAAAGCCATTAAGCGACAGCAAGATGGCTCAACTCTTAGCTGAACAAGGCATTAAAGTGGCACGTCGCACTATTGCTAAGTACCGAGAGGCAATGCTTATACCGCCCTCGAATCAGCGTAAGAGCTTATAACACGTAACTGGAAACTGGAGGACTATCTTTATGCAAATAAACCTGACTGGGCACCATATCGAGATCACCCAATCTCTAAGAAACTATGTTGAAGAGAAATTCACAAAGCTTGAACGTCATTTCGATCAGATCAATAATGTGCACGTTGTATTAAATGTCGAAAAGTTGCAGCAAAAGGTTGAGGCCAAGTTACACCTCCGTGGCGGAGAAGTGTTCGCAACATCCGAACATGCGGACATGTATGCCGCGATAGACTCCCTGATTGACAAGCTCGATCGTCAGGTCATTAAACACAAAGAGAAGCTTACTAAACATTAACGATGGAACTGAGTACCATCCTGCGGCCGGAGTGCACAACCTGCGCCACTCCGGGCAGTAAGAAAAAGGTACTGGAGCTTATCAGCGACTTAGCCGCTGTCCAGTACCCCACCCTCTCCTCTCAAGAGATTTTTGAAAGCCTTCTGGCTCGAGAGAAAATGGGCAGCACAGGTATAGGCAATGGTATCGCGATTCCTCACGGACGGCTGACGAACATAGAGCAACCTGTGGCCGTACTGGTGAAGTGTGCTGAACCAATCGCATTCGATGCCATTGATAATAAGCCCGTCGATATCCTTTTTGCATTATTGGTGCCCGCAGATCAATGCGAGCAGCATCTCAGTACTCTGGCCGCCATGGCAGAGAAACTCAATGACAAGGCGATCATGAAACAGCTAAGAAAAACCAAGGATGAGTCAGAACTCTATCAGGTGATCACCCAATGAAATTGGTTTTGGTATCCGGACGCTCAGGGTCGGGAAAATCTGTCGCACTTAGGGTCTTAGAAGATCTCGGCTACTACTGTGTCGATAATCTGCCCCTACAAATGATGGAATCCCTGCTGGAGCAGCTCAAGGGACGCAGCGAACTGGTGGCCATTAGCGTCGATGTGCGCAATATGCCCAGCGAAGAGATCCAGTTGGAAAAGCAGCTGGCCAAGCTCCCGAAAGATACCGAGATCTTAAGTTTCTTCCTTAACTCCAGCGACAATGTGCTGCTCAAGCGCTATAGCGAGACCCGCAGATTACATCCGCTGTCACGCTCAAAAGTCTCTCTCAAGGAGGCGATTCAGCTCGAAGGCAAACTGCTCGATCCCATCGCCAAGCTAGTTGATCACTATATCGACACCTCTAACCTCAACATCTATGAGTTGAGTGACAAGGTGCGCGAAATATTACTGGGCACAGTCGATAAAGAGCTGGTGATCAACTTCGAATCTTTCGGCTTTAAATATGGCATGCCAAGCGAAGCCGACTTCATGTTCGATGTGCGCTTTTTGCCAAATCCCCATTGGGAGCCTGAACTGAGACCCCTGACCGGCCTCGATGAACCAGTGCAGCAGTTTCTGAGTCAGCAGCCACTGGTAAATAAATTTATCTGGCAAATCGAAAACCTGCTGGAAACCTGGTTACCTCACCTTGAGCGTAACAACCGCAGTTACCTCACCATTGCCATTGGCTGCACGGGTGGGCAACACAGATCTGTCTATGTCACCGACCAACTGGCCAAACTGTTCAACAAAGGCAAGCATAAGGTACAGGCTCGTCACAGAGAGCTAAAGCATGACTAAGTTGGCTCGCGAGCTGACCATCTGCAATAAGTTGGGACTGCACGCCAGGGCGGCCACCAAGCTGGCAGTACTTGCCGCCAAGTTCGATGCCCAAGTCACCCTGATCCAGGGCGACAAACAAGCCTCGGCCGCCAGCGTACTCGGCCTCTTGATGCTCGAAACCGGCATGGGCAAAACCATCACAATCACCAGTGAAGGCAAAGATGCCCAGGCGGCACTGGACGCCATCAGTGCCCTTATTGACGCCAAATTCGACGAGGCCGTATAATCGGCTCGCTTTGCGGTGCCGGGTGAATTTCGTCCTATACTTATCATAGACTTACACGCCTATTACCCAAGCCGGTCAATCTATTGCCTAAGGAGGAGCTATGCCGATCGAAGTGTTAGATAGTGAAACCACAGATCAACGCCTAAATCAGCTCACTCAAGCCTTAGGTAGTGGTATGTTTGTGCATGTGCGCAGCATGTTGCACGACATGGCTGCCTCAGATATCGCCTTCATCCTGGAGTCTTCTCCACCGCGCACCCGTCAGGTGTTATGGCAGCTGATCGATCAAGAGCATACGGGGGAGATCCTCGATGAGCTCGGCGAGGAGCTCAAAGACAATCTGATCACCCAGATGAGTCCGGAGCGTGTCGCCAAGGCGGCCGAAGGCATGGACACAGACGATCTGGCCTACATACTGCGTAGCCTGCCCGACAGCGTCTTCAACCAGGTGCTACAGTCGATGACAGCCCAGGACAGAGCCAGGGTTGAGCAGGCCCTCTCCTACCCGGAAGACACCGCCGGCAGTATGATGAATACCGATACCGTCACCGTGCGCCCCGATGTCAATGTCGATGTGATACTGCGTTATCTGAGAATTCGTGGTGAACTGCCCGATGCCACCGACACCCTTTATGTGGTGGATAAGCGCGACAGCCTGCTGGGCGGCGTGCGTATTACCGATCTACTTACCTGCGATCCAAATGCATCGGTGCGCGATATCATGAACAAGGATCTCGAAGGGATCCCGGTCGGTATGGACGATAGCGAAGTCGCCCAGCTGTTTGAGCGCCATGACTGGGTGTCGGCGCCGGTGATTGAAGAGGAGACCAACCGTCTGCTTGGTCGTATCACCATCGATGATATTGTCGACGTGATCCGTGAAGATGCCGAACACTCCATGATGGGGATGGCAGGGATGGACGACGACACAGATACCTTCGGTCCTGTGCTTAAGAGTACCTTTAGGCGCTCCCTCTGGCTCACCATCAACCTATTTGCCGCGCTGCTGGCCGCCTCGGTCAGTAACATGTTCGAGAGCACCCTTGAGCAGTTTGCCACCATCGCCATCCTGATGACCATAGTTCCCAGCATGGGCGGCGTCGCTGGCAACCAGACCTTAGCTCTGGTGATCCGCGGTATTGCCCTAGGACAGATAGGTCAGAGTAACTCCCGCTGGCTGATCGGCAAAGAGCTGGCCATCGGCTTTCTCAATGGTCTGTTATGGTCCCTGCTGGTGTTTGGCGCCATCTGGCTATGGAAAGGCGATATCGCCCTTGGCGCCCTGATCGGCGGCGCCATGTTGATCAATATGACGGTAGCAGGATTTGCTGGCGCCAGCATTCCCTTGCTACTGAAGAAGTTTAATGTCGATCCCGCCCTTGCCGGCGGTATGGTGCTGACCACAGTCACTGACGTTATCGGCCTATTTGCCTTCCTAGGCCTGGCGACCCTGTTTCTGCTGAACTGAATGCCAAGAGCATCCCGATACCGAATCGGATGCGCTTGAATTTCAATATTATCGACATCTTTTTCACGTTAGTATGGTTATGGTCACATCATAGAGAGAGGTGACATGCAAAATACTCAGATATTGATCATCGAAGATAACCCAGATGTCGCCGGCGTCTTGGGGGACTACCTTGAATCCCAAGGCGCGCAGGTGGATTACGCCAGCAATGGTGAACTCGGCCTGCGACTCGCCACCGAAGGGCACTTCGACGCCATCATATTAGATCTTATGTTACCTAAGATGGACGGCTACGCTGTCGCCAGGGCCCTGCGTGAGCAAGGCGCGAGTGTCCCTATCCTGATGTTAACGGCGCTGGATGATAAACAGGATCTGCTCCAGGGGTTTCATAGCGGGGCCGATGACTACCTGACTAAGCCCTTCGATTTCGATGAACTCACTGTACGCCTGCAGGCGCTAATCAAGCGCCAACAAGGACGAGTCGCCCAAGGGTGTAAACAGTGTGGGCCGCTCACCCTGAATATCGCCGAACATACTGCCTTCCGGGAGGGCAAAAAACTTCAGCTTACCCCAAGCGGTTATCAGATCTTACAGCTGCTTATCTCCCGAGCTCCCAATGTGGTGAAACGTGAGGAGATAGTGCAGCACCTGTGGGGAGAGGAGCCTCCCAACAGCGATATATTGCGCAGCCACATGTACCAGCTGAGAAATCAGGTGGATAAACCCTTCGATACCCCCATCATACTAACCGTACCTAAAATTGGGTTTCGGTTAGATGTAAAACAATAGCGAGCCCAAAGGTGCAACAAACCGCCAAGAGCCTGACCCGTAGATTAAGCCTCTATTTTGGGGCTATCGCCCTATTAGTGGCGGCGATTCTCTATCTGCTCAGTGTAACCATACTCTACTGGGTCGAAGATGAGATCAATCGCCGTGCCCTGGAACAGATAGTCCCCAGCGCTCAGACAGCCTTCGAGCAAGGCGCCCGTTCGCCGCTCATCCTTAGCACTAATATCACCGCCTACAATGACCTGAGCCTGCTGCCTAAGGATTACCAACCGATGGCAGAGTTACCGGTTGGATTTCTCGATGAGCTACATGATACTTTCAAAGAGGATATCTTCATCTATCGCGGCGAATATCAGGCGCAAGGCTTAACCCTACCATTGCTCTTGGTGATGGATGCCGCACAGGTAGAACTGAGCAGTAACGAATGGCGCAGTATCAGCCTGGTGATACTGGCTGTCACTCTGATGCTGTTCGCTCTGTTCGGCTTTGCCATCAACCGGCTGACACACAGGCTGATCGCTCCGATCCAAGCCATTAGCAAACAGCTGGAATCCCCCGACGCCGAGCGCCCTTTCCAGGTCTCCAACGATGCGACTCAAGAGTTTCACGCTCTTACCGCTAGTCTTAACTATTACCAGCAGCAGATCGCCCAGTTGCTTCGCCAGGAGCAGGCCTTCTCGCGTTACGCCAGCCATGAACTCAGAACCCCGCTGACCATCATTCAGGGCGCCAGTCGTTTGTTAGAGCAAGAGGGAAACCCTGAGTTTCTCAAACGCCAGCGTAAACGGATCGCTACCGCTGCCAGCAATATGCAACACACCATAGATGCCCTGCTGAGTTTGGTTAAACAGGAAAAGGGATTGCTAGCGTCGAATACGCGAACGCTGACAGAAAAAGAACTCTCTCAGATAATTAATGAAATACAACCGCTTGCCGACCATAAAGCCATTGAACTGCGGCTTATCCTCAATGCCACTCCACAGATCGCCCCCAGCGAGCCAGTTCTGCGTATGTTACTGATCAATTTACTCAATAACGCCATCAATGCCAGCGACACAGGCTGTATCGAGATCAGTATCAACACGGATGGGATCTCGGTGAGAGATCAGGGGCGTGGCATGAGCACCTTAGATACCCAGCCTCAGGGTCATGGCTTAGGGCTGGAGATAGTCGAGGCCCTGTGCCAGCGCTATCAATGGCGCTTTAGCCTCACCAATGGTGATACGGGCTGCATCGCCACACTGCACTTTCCTGCAGCGCCAGATGCCCCATGATGGTGCAACACGCCCACTAAAGTAAAAGACCAGCCTGTCGGCATGGGGATTTGAATTGTCATCTTCTTGGCACAAGTTTCGCTTAGCATAGTGTAAACAGACACTGTGGAGGCTTTACTTTGTATACCCCCTGGACACCCATGCTCGGCGACAAGAGCAGCAATGACAGATGCACCCTAAGGCAAAAACTAGTGAATGAACAGCACCTCAACAATCGTCACGCACAGGAGGTTGCTATGCAACTGGGCATGAATATCGATGAGTTACTTGGTCAACTGAGCCAAGTAAATCAAATAGATGAACAGCCTGGGCTAACACAAGAGATTGCCAGCCTGATCGCCGAACAGGCGAGGCTGTCACTGAATTAGACAGAGAAACGAGCTGCTGACATTAGCGGGATCTCGTCGTGATATTGGAGAGACTATCGTAAAATTTCTGCCGCTGCTTTTCGGCGTCGAAGCGACGAACGACCAACCATTCTTTATAAAGGGCTATTGTAAACCCTACGACCACCACCAATAAGCATCCAGCTCCCAGGTAGGTGATGATATTTACTGCGACATCTGCTCCCGCAGAACTGCTGGCGCGGCCAAAACCTATCATACACAACCCTTAGACTACATCATTCACTGACCCATAGGTCATAATATGGTCAAGGGTATTTGGACAAAATTAAACCAAACTTAAGCAAAAATGACCTTAAATTTAGATTAAGGCATGAGATGAGCTAACCATCTGAACCTTATTGGCTTATTGCCAGCAAATGCCAGTGAGTGGAATTGCTACAATTCGTATCCCCGACTCTACATCAGGTCATTGGGTCATGATCACCAAAAATTGGCTCTGCAGATCCGCCTTGTCTTGACGACCATACTTGATCAGCAGATCCGCCTTACCATCCTGATTCAAATCGTCACTGCTCAGCATCTCGCCATCTTTGGGCAAGGTCAGCTTCAAGCTATCCTTGTGAGCAAACGGGGCACCTTTTTCACTACCAAGGTAGAGATCCAGCTCCTGTTCACCATCAGAGAGCAGCAGATCCTGGCGCTTATCGCCATCGATATCGGCAAGGGTGACCACGGGCGTACCGCTCTGTCCCGATGTCAGACTAAAACTTAACTCAACTGACTTACTCATATTGGGCCGACTGGCAAAGCGGCCATTTTTGTCCATCTTAAACAGATGCACATCTTGATCTATGCTCCCGGAAACCAGGGCGCCGATGATCTGCGACAGGCCGATATCGAAGCCCGACACCAATACCTCGCTGCGATCATCAAGGTCGATGTCCACCAGCTCGAAGCCCGTCAGGGTGCCATCGGCTCTGATCACGCTCTGGGGCTGCTTACCAAACTGAACACGATTCTCCCCGCGGCTGCCGAAATAGATCTCGTAATCGTTGACCCTATCGAGCACCCCAGAACTTTTGGTATAGCGCACCACCATGTCGACGATACCATCGGCGTCGAGATCTTTAATTTGCTCCACCTTGCGGTAGATGAGGTCACTTTGATCCAGCGCCTCACCATAGGCGTCACGCCTGTCCCACCAATCCAGGCCACTGATCGCCTGACTGACCGCCAGATACCTGGGATAGGTTTCAAACTGACCATCTTGATGTTGGCCATAGATCTCAAGCTCACCCTCACCCACCTTGATAATGTCATCAAGACCATCGAGATCCATATCGGCAAAATAGAGTTTGGCCTCACTGTAACGAGCGCCATCACGATAGAGCAGCACCTTAGGCTTAATCGCTAAGGTTTGATTTAGCCAACCTTCGCCCTGCCCTAAAAAAAGCTGAGTTTGGTCGAACTGGCCTACGATGAAATCGTCTCGGCCATCCTGGTTGAGATCCCGTACAAAATGACCACGAGCGATAAACTCAATACGCTGCTTCACCACCAGCGGGGCGATGGGAAACAGCTCACTGATCGCCATCTCCTTTTCACTGAAAGTTAACTTAGACAGATGGGAACGCGACATAAAGTAGACAGATTGCAGCGCGTCAGCCTGTTTAGGCTTAGCGGTCACATCGAAACGAAACAGGTCATTGGCAAGTGATAGCTTATGCAATAAGCGATACTGCTGACTGACGCCATCCAAGCTGTAGACGGCGAGCCACTTGGTCTGGGTGTCATCGACACCTATCGCCAGCAACTCCTTGTTGCCATCGCCAAGCAAATTGGCACTCACCAAAGGATGAGTCAGCTTAAAGCCGGTATCGATACGTTGCGAGACAAACGCCAGTGGATTTGAGGCATCCCCCTGCGCCTGACCGATTGACACCATCAGCAAGCAAGCGCTAACCCAAGTAAAGCAGAAATTTATTGCCAGTTTTTTCACAGATCATAGCCCTGGGTGATCTTAGGAAGTTTCTAATCTATCGATTCCCTGCGAAAAAGAAAGCTAAGTTAATGCCTTGTTACAAACAAAAGCGCATAAATCGCCAACTTACTCAACTAAGGGCTTCCAGGCACGGGTCATCTCCCGCCTCCCCAACGCCCCCGGGTAGGGCTTCACCATGAAGCCCACCGCCTTAAGGTTGCGCTTAAACTGACCATTGGCACAGTAGCTGACCAACATGCCACCAGGCATCATGGCGGGAAAGAGACGCTCGAAGTTATCTTGTGTCCATAGCTCTGGCTGCTTACTCGGCGCAAAACCATCATAGAACACCAAATTGACTGACGCCTGCGGTAACTGCACTCGATCCCAGCTACCATGAATTTTATGTATCACAAAACCTGGGCAGAGGGTGACATCCTCCCCCCAAGGGGCACTGTGCAGCCGATCGAAGAGTGTGCGCAGGGCGGGCGAGAGATGCTGCTTGTAGTTAAGCTGTGCGATCACCTCACTCGGCACAGGATAGGCCTCAACGGTCACGAAACGGATCGGCCGGGTTATCTTACCCTCACAGCCTAAAGCCTGCTTGAGGGTCAGTATGGCGTTCATCCCCGAGCCAAAACCTAACTCGAGAATGCTGACCTGTTTAAAGGCCGGATCAAGCGCCGCAAACCCAGCCTGTATATAGACATGTTCAGACTCACTCATGGCCCCATTATGAGCATGGTAGCTATCATCAAACAGGCTACTCATTAGGGTATGAGAACCATCTTTGGTCATCTGTACATGGATCTTGTTCATTATCAGGCTCATATCAAGGCTTAGCTTGGACAAATTGTACCTTAACCCAGATATTGAAAGGCAATGCCTTAACGATAAAAAATCAGGACAAGAGTGATCCACCTCACAGCCAGCCTGAGGTTTGAGTGCGAAAATCCGCACCAATTTCAGTAAGGTCAACAAGCCTTTATTGTGTGCATTGCCGTATAACCCAGCCACGGCAGCCTGACACTGTTACAGCCAACAGCACTTAGAGAACCCTATGCCCCGCACCACTCAAGTTAGCGCCAAAGGCAACGCCTTGGCGATCGTCTCGTTTCTGCTCTGGGGACTCCTGCCCCTTTATTATCAGTTTCTGCCCGGTGCCGATGTGACCGAGATGCTGGCGATTCGCCTGCTCTGCTCAGTTCCCTTTATGCTGCTGGTTTTTCTGTTGCTGAGAAAACCACTCCCCACAGTGTCTATGCTAAAGGCCAACCTTCCTTCCATTGCCCTATGTGGACTGGCTTCGCTGATCATGTGTGTCTCTTGGTATAGCTTCACTTGGGCGTTAACCCATGGTCAGGTATTGGCCGCCAGCCTGGGCTTCTTTATCAATCCACTGTTTGCCATAGGGCTAGGGGTCATCTGCCTTAAAGACAGACTGTCACTGGCACAGAAGTGGGCGGTCGCCCTGGGCGGCCTTGGGATCGGCTATATGGTCATGGCCTATGGTCAATTGCCCTGGCTTGCCCTGCTGATGGGCAGTTTCTTCGCCCTCTATGGCCTGTGTAAGAAGTTTATCCGCTTCGACTCACTCACTTCGGTCACCATAGAGGCTGCGCTACTCACGCCCATTGCCGCAGCGTATCTGCTTTACCTCAGCGCCACCGGGCAGAGCCAAGCCCTTTCTGCGGGGACAGGCAACTTGCTGCTCTACATGGGCTCGGCGCCGGTGACCCTGCTGCCGTTGATCTTTTTTGCCCTGGCGATTCGCCACACCAGTCTCTCCATGGTGGGCTTGATGCAATATATAGAGCCCACCATGCACTTTCTGCTGGCAATCTTCCTGTTTAACGAGGTGTTTGATAGCGTCAAGGCGGTGAGCTTCGCCCTGATCTGGACAGGATTAATCCTCTGCTCCCTGGAGGCGCTCCCCGGCCTCTGGCGCACTATTAGCGCGCGCCGGCAGCTGCATCAGCCCCATTAAGATCTCTGCCACCACACGGCGACTGAAGATCATCGACAGATGCAGCGGACACCAGATCACTCGGTTCTCGGCCAGAGGCCAATGAGAACTGCGACTCGGCACTATGGTGAAATCTATCGGAGTGCGAAACGAGTAGAGGTCGATCCCCGTTAACCGAGATTCACTGCGCGCCAGCTGGCAAAGCAGCTCACTCCTTGGGCGTAGTTCCCGCATCGCCATTGAGGGATATGGCAACCAGGCAAGATAACTGCCATGGTGTGGAGAAGAGATAGAAAACAGCGCCTTGGTACGTTTATGGCCATCAAGGTGCTGCAGATAATAGCGGGCAACTATACCCCCCATACTAAAACCTATCAGGGAGATCGGCTCATCTTCTGCAATACTCGCATCGATAAACCTCTGCAGCTGTTTGGCCGAATGAGCAATCCCTCGGCGACCATCAAAAGGAGCCAGTGTCGGGGTCAGGCACTCATAGCCCTGGCGCTCAAACTGACGTCGCATCCAGCCCATGACATGCCCCGTATTAAAGATCCCATGAACCAACACAAGTTTCATACCGACTCCCTATTATCGACGACACCCTTAATCCCCCCAAGGGGGTGAATATTTGCTATTATCCGTGCTCACACTCAGCATACCACCGATTAGAGATCATAAGCTCATGTCCAATGCCGCGCTGCTCCGCCAAGCATTAAGCCAAAGAACGGCCCTGCTTGCCGATGCACAAGCCGCCAATACCAACTGTTTTCGCGTCTTCCACGGTACAGTTGAAGGCATCAACGGACTCACCATAGATCGCTATGGCGATGCATGGTTAGTGCAGAGCTTTCACGAGTCGCTGCCACAGGATGAATTGACGGCCCTTAGCGATGAACTGCTAAAGGTCGCGGAACTTCCGGTTATCTACAATGATAGATCCAATAAAAACTCTCGTATTCTCAATGTGCTAACAGACGATCTCGAGTGCTTTGCCCGCGCCGAACAGCAAATGCTGGAAAACGATATCCATTTCATCAGCAAGCTTCGCCATGAAGGCCAAGACCCCTTGCTGTTTCTCGACATGCGCATCGGCCGCGAATACGTCAAGGCCCATAGCAAGGGGAAAACCGTACTGAACCTGTTTTCCTACACCTGTGGTATAGGCACTGCCGCCGCGGTGGGCGGGGCGACCAAGGTGACCAATGTGGACTTTTCCTCATTTGCTCTCGCCGCCGGACGCCGTAATGCCGAACTCAACGAGGTAGGCGACACCTGTGAATTTATTCAAAGCGATGCCTTTCCGGCAATGCGTCAGCTGGCGGGCATGAAGGTGGGCGGCCGCCGCAACCAAAAACTGCCCAGCTATCCAAAACTGGCACCACGCCAGTTTGACCTGGTATTTCTCGATCCGCCACGCTTTGCTAAGAGCCCCTTTGGTATCGTCGACTTAGTCAATGACTACCAGAGCCTATTTAAACCTGCCATGATGACAACGCGTACCGGTGGCACTATCGTTTGCTGCAATAATGTGGCAAAAGTAGAGCGCGAAACCTGGCTGAAATCTCTGATCCGCTGCGTCGAAAAGCAGGGACGCGAAGTGAGCCAGATTGAATGGCTGCATTGCCATGACGACTTCCCCTCTTTCGATGGCAATCATCCCCTAAAGATAGTCGCCCTGACGCTCAATTAGACAACCCCTCACCACATCAAGCCGTAAACATTCACTTTTACGGCTTTAAACCTCACCAAGTACATTAAGCAACAAATACTCAACAAAAACAGGGTGGCAAAGAGGGTTTAAAGGTGAGATAAACTAGTTAAGCAATCAGAAAAACTCTTCATTCATAAAGCCCACCTCATCTGCTACCCAAGACAAAAGCGGACATTTATTTGCCACATTTGGCACGTTTTCAATCAAAAAAACGACAAAATATAAAATTCACTTTACTTGCATCGAATCTGGCACTACATTTCGCTTCCCGCTAAACCCGCGATAAATGGCAATACAGGCAACCTACCTAAACTTACCGCCATTTATGATAGATAAGTTGGAGATTATTGGTGTTAGACGTCGCCGATAACTGTAAATCGAACAATCCTACAGCACCCATTATAGGACTGTCCTTCTTTGCCCTTGCATCAGGCTTTCTTATGAGCCTTATTCCATTGTCGCTGCACAGTTTTGGCCTGTCAGAGCAATTGGCACCTTGGCTTGCCAGCATCTTCTACCTCGGCTTACTTATCGGTGCACTCAGAGCCGAGCGCATCATAGCGAAAGTCGGTCATCGACAAGCCTTTATGCTGTTTCTGGCGCTATTAATCGCCAGCATATTCGCTATGTTGCTGCTGCCAACTGCAGGCATCTGGCTGGGAGCACGTCTGCTGGGCGGGTTTGCCGTTGCCGGTGTCTTTGTGGTGGTTGAGTCTTGGTTATTGATGGCTAACAGCCTGAAGGCAAGAGCTAAGCGATTGGGGATCTACATGGCCTGTCTCTATGGCGGTAGCGCCGTCGGACAACTGGCCATAGGTGAAGTCGGTACCCAAGGCGTATTACCCTACCTGTTTGTGATCGCCCTATTGGCATTGGCCATGCTGGCGCCACTGCTAATCACCTCGGGACAACCCTCTCATCAACAGCAACAGAAACTCTCCATCAAAGAGATCGCAGGTCTTAGCCGGCCAGCAATTGTAGGCTGCCTGGTCTCAGGCCTGCTGCTGGGGCCCATCTACGGCCTGATGCCTGTCTACATCGCCAAGCAAGTGGGAGAACCTAACCTAACAGGGCTACTGATGGCCGCTATCATTTTGGGCGGTATGGCGATACAGCCACTAGTCAGTTATCTCTCACCCCGTATGGATAAGCGTCTCTTGATGGCCATGTGTTGCCTAATAGGCTTAATGGGAGTGATCGGCGCCATAGAGTCCAATGACTTTACCCTCAAGGCGTTGAGCTACTTTATCCTGGGCGCGGCGAGCTTCGCCCTTTATCCTGTGGCTATCTCATTGGCCTGTGACAAACTGCCCTCGGTTAAGCTGGTATCGGCAACCGAATTGATGCTGCTCTGTTACAGCCTGGGGTCAGTTGCCGGTCCTTTACTCGCCTTAACCTTAGATAATAAGCGTCAGGGCATGATGCTCTATCTGGGGATCTGTCTGCTCAGCACCTGTCTCTACATGCTGATCAAGAGCATGCAGAAGATCCATACACAAACCGATCATCTACAAAACTAAAGCTTGGCGCCCTAATCCTGTTTGGCGCTAGATTCGGTATCAGGATGCCGTTTGGCATACCAGTTTGCCAGCGGCTGGGCCGACAGGCCGTGAGCCAGTATGCTCATCAGCACTGTCACAGTCACTACGCTATAGAGGGTCTCAAACCCTTTGATACCGCCCATTTCATGGGCAATGATGAGTACATACAAAATTGAGGCGATCCCTCTAGGCCCAAACCAGGCGATGAAGGCCATGGTCGCAAGGTCCAGCTTAGTGCCAATAAGAGATACCATCACAGGTAACATACGTAGCAGCGTCAGGCTAAGCAGCGAATAGATCACGACATCAAAGGTGACATAGGGCAAGGTGGTGGGCACGAACGCCAGACCGAAGATAAAGAAACTGATCAACACCAGCAGCTCACCTTCGCTCTCGGCGAAATCTTCAATATGCCCCCTGGCCATCTCACTGGTATTTCCGGCATAGAGACCGGCAAAGAAAGCCGCAATGAAGCCATTACCCGAAAACGCTTCGGCAAGGTAGTAAGCCAAAATGGCCAGCGCGATAGGGATCAAGTTAAGGTAAGTCTCCACCATACCCTCGCGCTTAAAACAAAAGGTCTGCAGCTTAGTCCCCAGATAACCGACCACGCCGCCCACCAAGGCACCGAACAGAATCTGTTCACCAACGTACATCAGCCAGGTATTGTCCTGAGCCTTTTCCAGACCACTCAAGATCATCGCGACCACAGTGATCAATATGGGGAAGATAATGCCATCATTCAGGCCACTCTCTACATTGATGGTAGAGCGAATCTTCTTAGGCACCTTAGGATCTGACACAACCGCCTTACCCAGCGCCGCGTCGGTGGGCGTGAGCAGTAAGGCCAACATTAACAGATAGAGAGTGGGAAAATCGGGAAAGAAATACCTGGCCACTATGGCTCCCGCCACCACGGTAATAGGCAAACCGATAAACAGCAGCCGCGCCGGCAACTGCCAAGACTGTTTGAGCAACTTGAGATCTAACAGCGCGGCATCACTAAAGAGTACCAATACCAAGGCGATCTCAACCAAGATGGTGACAAAGTCGGCATTTACCTTGACCTGAGCCACATCGAGCCCGTAGGGCGACATAAGCAGACCAAGTAAGGTAAACACCATAGGACCCGAGATGTAAAAACGCGCCAACCATTTAGAAATATAGCCATAAAACAAAACAACTAAGGCTATGATAAGTATGACGATATGTTCATCCATCTGAGATTTCCTTGGGCTAATATCATTCGCTGAGCGTTAAGCTAACAGAGATTTTACCTCCAAGGAAAGATCAATCTCTACCAGGCAGCCACACTAGCTCAGGCAATGCACTAAGATCTAGCGTATCGCCGCGCTCGGCAATCACCACATGGGGCGGCTTACTAGTCTCGGCGGTCAGCTTAGCCAGCAGCCGCTCCTGCGCCTCCTTCTCGCCATGGATTAAGACCAGTGGCGGCATCTGTTCAAAGTGTTGATACCAATGGATAAGCTCCGCCTGATCCGCATGGGCCGACAGCCCGCCCACTGTATGTATCTTGGCCTTCACCGGAATATTACGACCATGAATCGTAAGCGACTCGGCGCCATCCACCAGTAAACGGCCTGGCGTACCTAAGGCCTGGAAACCACAGATGATCACATCCGACTTAGGATTGGCCAGATTATGCTCCAGATGACTGCGGATCCGGCCACCGTTACACATGCCACTGCCAGCTATGATGATCAGCCCCTGATGGATCTCGTTGAGCTCCATCGACTCCTCAGTGCTATTGATAAAGTCCACATTAGAAAGCAGTGGGTGCTTGCCCGGAGACAGTCGAGTGAAACGCTTAAAATCCTCATCCATCAACTGATAATTGGCCACATAAATCTGCGTCGCCTTGATCGCCATAGGGCTGTCGAGACAGATACGCCAGTTCGACAAGGCCCACTCTTTGGCATAAAGGTGAAACAGGTAGAGCAGCTCTTGGGCTCTACCTACTGAAAACGCCGGCAGCAGAATATTGCCTCGGCTCTCCTTGATGGTTTTAGCAAAAATAGCCTTTAGCTCCGCCAGCGTATCGTCCCAGCTACGATGCAATCGGTCGCCGTAGGTGCTCTCCATCAACACCAGATCGGCTTCATAGATAAACGTGGGATCACCCAAAATTGGCATGCCCGCCCGGCCGAGATCGCCACTGAAAACCAGTTTCTTTCTGCTATCGGCCTCCCCCAGCCACAACTCCACCACGGCGGAGCCCAGAATATGGCCGGCATCAGACAAACTGGCCGTCAGGTTAGGCACCACTTGCACCGACTGGCCATAATCGAGGGCGACAAACTGTTTCATCACCGCCGCCACATCTTCTTCGTCGAACAAGGGCGCTAGCAGCGGCTGATTCAGCTTCGCCCGCTTTCGATTAAGCCGCTCTACATCGCGTACCTGCAGCATGGCGGCATCTCTAAGCATCACCTCACAAAGCTCGACCGTCGCCTTATGGGTATAAATAGGGCCGGTAAAGCCAGACTTGACCAGCAGAGGCAGTCGCCCCGAGTGATCGATATGAGCATGGCTCAGCACCACGGCATGGATCTCTGTGGGCTCAAAAACAAAGGGTTCGTGATTGCGCAGGGCATCAAGCTTGCCTCCCTGGATCATGCCGCAGTCGAGTAACACCTGACGGCCCGCGATGTCGAGAAGATGGCAAGACCCAGTGACTTCCTGGGCGGCGCCGAGAAAAGAGAGCGTCATCTGCATATGAGTATCCTTAGTGTGCCCACAAACGGTAAGGCAAAGAGAATGGCCAGAACTAAACTCGCCTGAAAATGAATCGGCTTATGATTAAAAGATAGTCTTTTTAATAGCTTCCAACCAGTTAACGCCAAGGTTTATCTCCATTGGCCAGAGCAGGCTTTAAAGCCCTACAGCAAATGATTGCAAAGATGAGCCAGCCTTTAAAGCGAATGATTAATGCGCTCCGATGAGCATTGGGTTATCGCTCGAGAAAGATGATGGGATTTAGACCATAAACTAGTGTTAAACACCTTAAAACCAAACGTTCAGTTAAGCTTCCAAGGATATAAAAGACAAAAAGCCATACAGCTCAAAAAAACAGCAGCACAACACCATACACCGATGAAGTCTATAGGTTATAGTTAGTTAAACGGATCACAAATGCGCTTTTCAGGATGCCTAATCATGCCCTACCAAGACGCTTTCTCATTGCTGGAGCAAGACCCTCTCTTCAGTCAAACTCAGGTAAACACGGCCCAGCTTGGCGTGCCGGATGAGATGTTTAATGGCTGGCAGCAAACCCTAGATCTTTTATCGGAAATCGTCGATACGCCGGCCATCTTAATCATGCGGGTGACAGATAAAGACATTTCGGTCTTTACCAGCATCCGGACAATCCCTATAAGCGCCATGATACAGAGGGTCTGGGCCATGGTCTCTACTGTGAAACCGTTATCAAAAATCAATCCGAGCTGGTAGTGCCCAATGCCTTAAAAGATAAAGAGTGGGATAGCAATCCAGATATCAAACTGGGAATGATCGCATATTGTGGCCTACCGCTGACCTGGCCCAACGGCCATCCCTTTGGCACCCTCTGCATGCTAGACAATCATGAGAGAGACTACGGGCGGACCTTTCGTCATCTGTTGGCACGTTTTCAAAATGCCATCAACGCCAATCTCGCCAGTCTGTATCAGAGCGCCAAACTGCTTCACCTCAACCAGATCTTAGAAACCAAGGTACAAGAGCGAACACTGGAGCTAACCAAACTCAGTAAAAAGTTATTAAGTGAAATAGAGCATCGCACCGCCATTGAAAATTCACTGCAATTTCATAAAGATCACGATCCATTAACCGGCTTGGCCAATCGACTCGGCTTTATCAATCAACTGTCGCAACAGCTCAGCCAAGCCGACGAACTAAACACCTATGTGATCTACTTTGGCCTACGTAACTTTAAGTCAATCAATGAAAGCTATGGCTACGTCATTGGGGACAAGGTACTGCAGCTCTTTAGTCAGCGCATTAAGGGTATTTTGCACAAAGACAACCTGTTTGCCCGTATTGCTGGCGCCGAATTTGTCATTGCCCACAGAGGCACAAATCCACTAGAGCTTCCGTTAATTAACAGCATCATACAGACCGCCAACATCCCCTTTGCTCTGGCCAATTTCAGCATCAATATTCCCTGCTGCATAGGAGTAGCAATAGCACCGACCGACGCACAGGATGCGGCCGAGCTAATGCAAAAAGCGGGCGCAGCCATGAGCATCAGTAAGAGTGACGGCACGCCCTATAGCTTCTTTAACAAGTTGACTCAGACCAATATCGAACGCCGTTGCCTGTTGGAATCTCACTTGGTCGACGCCCTAAAAAATCAGGAGCTTAGTTTGCACTATCAACCGCTATTCAGTCTGCAGCACCAAGGTGTGATCGGCGCCGAGGTCCTACTTAGATGGCACAGCCCACTGCTGGGCAACGTACCACCGGACCAATTTATCAGCTTGGCAGAAAACAATGGCCAGATCATTGCCATAGGTAACTTTGTCCTGCATACCGCCATCGAACAGGCTGCCCAATGGCTTTGCCGTGATCCCAGCCGGCAATTTCGCGTAGCAATAAATATCTCACCACTGCAGTTTCGCGACGTCGATTTTGCCGACTACATCGCCAATCTGTTGAGCCTGTATCAACTGCCGCCCTCCTCCCTAGAACTGGAAATTACCGAGGGCGTCTTACTGCAAGATGAGCAGCTGGCCAAACATATCATCGACCGCCTACAAACTTTGGGCGTCAAGATCTCTCTAGACGACTTTGGCACCGGCTACTCCTCCCTGAGCTATCTACAAAAATACTCCTTCGACACTCTCAAGATAGATCGCTGTTTTATTACAAACCTGGAGAAGAACGAGCAAGACAGAGAACTGACACGAGCGATCATCGCCATGGGTAAGAAGCTGACGCTCAATGTGATCGCCGAGGGAGTTGAGACCCAGGCTCAGGATGATTTTATTCGTCAGGAAGAGTGCGATTTCGGTCAAGGCTACCTCTATGGTAAACCCACTGATGCGATAAGCTTTGAGCGCTGCTACCTAACGAACAAACAGATAGACGGCTAAGGGCGATATATTCAGCCTTTCATCGTCATCATATACATTTTTGCGATAACGGGTATTCACTCGCAGCGGACCTGCTCTATAGAGTGAAAAAATAAAAAAGATTGCTTATGACTATTGATCCCATCGCCGAGCTGCTCGTCATGTTTATCTGCCTGCTCGCCGGCACCTCTACCCTCGCTTGGGGGGTAATGAGCTTTCCATTGCGTATTGCGCCGCGTGCCAGTGCCTATTTTTCCCTTGCTAACCTCCTCGTCCTTATTGGTGTAATACTGACAACGCAAAGAGGACAAAGCGCCAGTTATCTCTATTGGCATGGTGCCGATATGCTGTTGTTACTGGGGTTTATTCTGCTTCGCAGCGGCACTCAAGGTCTGTTCAGGCTAAACAGCAGCATTAAATTCGATAGCGCACTCTGGCTAGTCATTGGGCTATTGATGCTGACTCAGGCGCCGAGCCACGAGGCAAGCGGCACACTCGGAATACTCTTCTCGCTAATGGCGGCTATCGTCTTTTTACTGATGGCGAAAGACAACCTGGTCGCCCTGGAAAGCACGGTCAAACGGCCCATCGCTGTGGTGCTATTAAGCCCTATCGCCCTGATGGGAATCGCCTTCGCCCTCAGAGCCCTGCTACTGGCATTGGACCCTTCATTAAAGCCCCAACTCGCAACTATTCTGAGCAACGATGCCATCCCTATGTTATGGCTATATGTGATCATGACTCTGTGGATCAATGTGATCATGATGGGCAATGCCCTCACCCGCCTGGTACAAAAAATTCGCCAGCAGGCAGACAGAGACTATCTCACCGGTCTGTGGAATCGACGCGCCATGCAGCAACAGTTAGAACAACTGCATCAGCGTTGGCTTAGAGATGGGCAGGCCTACAGCCTTATTCTGTTCGATCTCGATTTTTTCAAACAGATCAACGATAAGTTTGGCCACTCGGCGGGAGATGCCGTACTGGTCAAGACCGCGCAGCAGATTGGTAAAGTGATACGCGCCACGGACAGCTTCTGCCGTCTTGGGGGAGAGGAGTTTCTGCTTATCTTACCAACGACCGATAGCACAGAGGCAGATGTCATCGCCCAGAAGCTACAACATACCCTAAGGCAGAGCAGCCTAAATTGGCAGGGGAGACTCATTCCCATCAGCGCCAGCTTCGGCATAGTGACCGCCACTCAAGGCGACACGCCGGACAGCCTGCTGGCACTGGCCGACAAAGCGATGTACCGCGCCAAGGAGACTGGCAGAGATCGCTGCTGCACCGCCGAACGCCCGTTGGCCGAAACCCTAGCTACACCATCTCAATAGCAATCTGCTGGCAAGGCGCCTTATCCGCTTGCATAAGGGGTGCGTTCTGATTCATCGTCTGATTAGCCAAGGGCATATTGGCACAGGCATAAAGCTTAGAAAGCTCTTTGATGTCGATAGCGCCGGGGGACTCTGTGATGATCCCCTCTGTGACCATCTTCTTCATTAACCGAGAACTCGACGAAGTTATGCTGATGGCAAACGATAAGCGGACCCGGCACACGCCTTGGTACCATTTTCCAGCTCCACCTGCTTCTCTTCTACGACCATCTTTACCTGCACCACCTTAGGCTTACCCTTGGCGACCTGATCATGCTTAGGCACCATAGGCGGTGGCACCAACTCTTGAGTCACTCGCTCTAACTGCTCGGCCTTGTAGTTTGCCATGCGGTCAGACTTGCTCTGAGTCGTGGCTGAAGCACTGGTTGATACCAGACCTGCGGCCATACCCGCGCCCACCAAACCCAAACCAACAGATCCACTCAAGAAGCTGCGACGTTGCTGATTGACATTAACTGCTGGGGTAGAAGATTGCTTTTCCATAAAATACTCCGTTGTTAGCGCATTTCACCAAAGGGGTTCAAACTGCCAGAGCCGCTATGATGAAGGTGTGAATACCTTGTAACGCTAAGACTATGCCTTTGACGCAGATTGAAATTGACTTTGGTCAAGTCGCTAAAAAAATGTGTAATGAGCAAAGCCAGACTAAAAAGTCAGGTGGGTTTCTGAAGGTAAAAACAGACATAAAAAGCAAGGGAAAGCCGGGCCGTTCAAGCTCGCTGGGCAATACTAATGAGACAAGGTAAAGGGGAGCTTCTGATGGTCAAAATGAGCGAATAAATTAGGTAGAGCAGCACTAAATGTAATTATATGTTTACAAAAATAACACAGCTAAGCGCTGAAAAAGTCGGTAAGCCCACAGGGACTACCGACTTTTTCATAGCTCGTCTAGGACTCGAAGTCGGCTAGCCAAAGCTTAAGAAAATGATTAATTTGATGTTTCTCATCGAGCGATAACTGCTTTGTCAAAGTATGCTGCAGTTCGACATGGGCCTCTATCGCCTCATCGATCCGCGCCAGTCCACTGGGCGTCAATCCGACGGTGACGCTGCGTCTGTCTTGCTGGCAATGAGTTCGGGATACTAACCCCTTCTTCTCCAGTCCATCGATGCGATTGGTCATGGCACCCGAAGTCAACATCATGGCTGCCAACAGCTCTGAAGGCGTAAGACGATAGGGCTCACCGCTGCGGCGCAAAGTAGCCAATACATCGAACTCCCCCATACTGATACCAAACTGTTTATGACAGGCGGTCAGCTGACATTCCAGGTGTTTGTGAATACGCATTAGGCGACCGAGAATCGCCATTGGCAGTGTATCCAGCTGCGGCTTCTCTTTAGCCCACTGGGCTGTCAGGCGATCGACGCCGTCGAGGTGATCTGAGTTCATCGACTCTCCGAGAGAACATAAGTTGAATAAGGCAATACGTACCTATGGGTACGACTTAGTCGCCATTAATTATCTTAACGCAAAGATAATTAATCCAGAGAGACTTTACAAGCTTAAGTAAAGCGTGCAGACTAATATCTTTACGTGAAGATACTTCTTGCTGAGATAAATATGAATGTACTCCTGGCCATGATCCCCGCCTTCTTCTGGGGCACCACCTATGCGGTAACCCAATTTACACTGCCAGACTGGCCACCTCTGCTACTCGGTGCCTTACGGGCGCTGCCGGCGGGTCTTATTCTACTGGCGATCAAACCCAGCCTGCCCAAGCGTGGTGAATGGGGGCTGCTATTTCGCCTGGGCTTTATCAATATCGCCGCCTTCTTTAGCCTGATCTTTGTGATGGCCCTTACCTTACCCTCGGCCATCTCAGGTGTGGGCATGATCTCTGTGCCTGTGTTTGCCATGTTATTTCACTGGGTGATCAGTAAGCGTCGCCCTAGCCTGACCCAAGGGATCTTTGGCTTTGTACTGATTGGATTAGCCTGGCTGCTGTTTAATCCAAACTCCATCAGTCTCAACCCCGTTGGCCTACTTGCCATGCTGGCAGCCATTAGTTGCATCATAGTCGGCAGCACGATCACCAAGGCTTTAGGCGACCGTATCCACTGGTGGACAGTGCTCACCTGGCAACTGATCATTGGCGGCGCCCTTCTCAGCGTGGCCGCAGCAATCCACGCTGGGTTTACGCCAAAAGCTTACAGTGAATCGCTCGCACAATTGAACCTGAATAATGTCGTGGGTATAGGTTGGATCATCCTACTCAATACTGTGCTTGGCTATATCATGTATGTCTGGCTTTTGCAGCGCATGAGCGTGGTGGACTTTACCTTCGGCGGCATCGCCAATCCTGTGGCGGGGATTGTCTCGGGCATGGTGTTATTGGGCGAATCCTTCACCCCACATCAATACCTTTTGATGCTATCCATGATAGTCGCCTCACTCATGCCCCAAATCATCGGCTTGATCGCTGAGCGTAGACGGATCTCCCAGGCTAAATCCCAATAGGGGTCACAGTATTCAATGCCGAGGTTTATCCTTGACCACAGAAAGAGTTACCATGACTTTTTCATTATTTAACAGGAAGATAAATTAAGATGAAAATCAGTGCACGCAATAACCTAACCGGTAAGATCAAGGCGATTGAGGAAGGTTCGGTCAACAACGAAGTGGTTATCGAATTGGCGCCGGGTGTAGAGATCACCTCAGTGGTCACCAAGAAATCCTGTGAGCAGCTAGGACTGGTCGTAGGCGGCCAAGCCTATGCCATCATCAAGGCAAGCAACGTGATGATAGCCGTCGACTAATCTCTCTCCTTTGAGAGTGACTCAGGCATAGGGCCGATAAATATGGAGTGTTTCACTCCAGACTTTATCCTCATTTAATAGCCCTATGCCGACATCGCTTTATCCGCTTAACATCATACTCCAACAGCGCTCGTAATGACTTTAAATAGCAATGCTTCCGTAGACTTTAGCAGTCTTACTCAAGCGCTATTGCCGCCTCAAAACAAGCACTGTTCCAAACAAGCACCGCTGCAAACAAGCAGGTCTCACAACGGGCTGCTTTGCAGACACAAGAGGTTGATTGCTCGCTATCGCGTGATGTCTAGCCTTAACTTACTCGTGTCAACGGGACGGCGATAAACTAAGGTGTCAGTTGTACCCTAAGACATAGCAATTAGGCTCTTCATCTTTCAGGTCTGTCTCATTGCCAGCCAACATCTCTTGTAGCCATTGACGACGCGTTATTGCACCGTGGTCAGATTCTGTTTCAGTCACGCTATGTCCAGTGTTTGTTTCATATTCCATAATCAATACCCAATTCAACATTGTTCGCCGGTATAACACTCGGCACTAATTAAGCATTTGAGAGCACAACAAAACGACCGCCGCGTTTAATTTATCAAACACTTGAGGTTTAATTAAATGACTGAATCTTATTGATGTCAATGAATTATATTGGTCATACAAATAAACCAAAAAAATATGAACAAAGAGACAACAAAACAATAAACCAATGATTAAAAACAACTTTACTAATTGAATCCTGTATTCAATTTTACCAAAATAATAAACCAAGCCACTTTTATCCTTAAAAAATTTAATCTTATGACCATCAAATCCCACCCTTCCTATGTGGTGAAAAAAGCAAACACCTGTTTGAATTTCATCCAGCGGTAAGGCAAGTCGTGGCTAAAGACAGGCAATTAGTCAGCGATTTACCATGGTGCGACACCTTGTCGCACTATCGGGATTTGGCTTTGTCACAATTTCCCTTCACTGCCACAATGCCGCCATCTAAACACGAACAAAACCAATATCATGGCACTGCGTTTTTCCTATCTTACCCTTTCCATTGGCGCAGCCTTGTTGACACTCCCCTTTGTCCAGGCTCAAGAAGCCGCCTTCGAGGTGATAAAGATATATGGCGCCCATCAGGACAACTTTACTTCTGTCACCCCCGTGGCCCAGGCTCCTGTGAGCGACATCAGCGGCTTACTCTCTAAACTGCCAGGGACAGCGGTAAATGGTAATGGTCCCCTGACAGGCATTGCGCAATATCGTGGTCTGTTTGGCGACAGGGTCAACACTCAGGTCAATGGTGTATCGCTCGCCGGCGCGGGCCCTAATGCTATGGACACCCCGCTGAGTTATGCCAGCCTGATCAACAGCGAACGTGTCGAGATGCACCGGGGTATTGCCCCCGTCTCCGCCGGAACCAATACCCTGGGCGGCAGTATTAAAGTAATCGAATCTCAGGCCACTTTTAACGATACCCAAGGACGCATTGCTGGCCAATATCAAGGCAACGGTGCACAGAGTCATCTTGGGGCCAAGGTCAATGTGGGCGGCGAGCAGCATGCCCTATTGATTTATGGCGACCTGATGCATGGGGATAAAGATCTCAAAAGTGGCAGCGACCTGCATATTTCCCCTAGCGGCTATGACAAGCAGATGGTCGGCGGTCAATATCGCTTTAATCTTAGCGATAAGGGATTAGACGATGAATCTATTGCCATCGGCTATCAGCATCTGGAAACCACCGAAGCAGGCACGCCAGCCTTGCCCATGGATATCGACTTCATTCGCACCGACAGAGTTAAACTCGAAGGCGAACATAATCTGGACAGCTGGGGGCTGAACTGGCATCTGGCGTATAGCGACGCCAGACACGGCATGGACAACTTTAGCGAGCGAGTTAAACCAGAGAGCGCAAGTGCCAGGTACAACAACGCCGAGAGCCAGAGCTATGATATGGCGCTGACACTGGGCAAAGACGCCTGGCTATTTGGCATCGACAGCCAACTCAGCACGCACAACTCGGTGATCACCGATCCCAGCAAGCCTATCTTTAGCGTCGACAACTTTAATCAGGTGCAGGACGATACCTACAGCCTATTTGCCCAATGGCAACAGGATATTGACCATTGGCAGTGGCAACTTGGTGCCAGGGTAAAGCACTACCGAACCGATGCCGACAAGGTTAACCACTCCATGGCTGCTGCCATGCCTGCCATCAAAGTATTAATGGACAGGTATAACCAGGCCGATCGCGCTCAAGCACAAACAGGCATGGATCTGGTGATGAATGGCCGCTATCGAGTCAATTCGGATCTCACCTGGATACTAGGCTTAGCCCGCAAACAGGACAGCGCCAGCTACCAACAGAGATACCTGTGGATCCCGATGCAGTCCACAGGTGGTCTGGCCGACGGCCGCACCTATGTGGGCAAGATGGATTTGGAGCTGGAAACCGCCTATCAGCTGGAACTCGGCGCCGACTTCAATCGTCAGGGGCTAAGTATCAGCCCGCGATTTTTCTTGCATCGTATCGACGACTATATCCAAGGGGTCAAGTCGCGCGATCCTGCGGTGATCATGGCAGCTAATATGATGGGCAGTGAAGATCCCATGGAGTTTGCCAATGTCAATGCCCAGTTACTGGGGATGGATATCAATGCCAGCTACGAGATCAACGCCCAATGGCAGCTGGATCTGCTGGCCAGTTACGTCAGTGGTGAGCGCCGCGACATCGACGATAACCTGTATCGCATTGCGCCGCCTAAGATCAACCTTGGCCTCAATTACCAACAAGGTAACTGGTCGGCCCGTATCGAAGGAGTCATGGTAGCCGCGCAGGACAAGGTCTCTGTCAGCCAATCTGAACAGACCAGCGCCGGCTATGGCTTAGTCAACTTAATGATGGCCTATGACGCACCAGCCTGGCAGATAAAAGCCGGGGTAAACAACCTGTTTGATGTCGACTATGAAGATCATCTCGGTGGCTACAACCGGGTATTTAATGCCGATCTCGCCCCCGGACAACGTATGCCTGGCACAGGCCTTAACGCCTGGCTAGCAGGAGAATACCGCTTCTAAGAATATTTACTGGTTTTGGGAACCCTCCACTGCGCTCCCGTCCCCCGAGCATACTGCACGCTCGGGGCTTTTTTTATTTAAAGGCCCTGTTTATCGCGCTTACGGCGCAACATATCCTCATCGGCCTCGGCCAACAGGGTATCTAGGCGCACGTCCTGATCCACTATTTTATGACCTATGGTGACGGTCACCTCAGGCAGATGACTGTCGGCCATGGCATTGTCTAGCCCCTGCATGATGCGGGTCTCGGTAGCAATAACATCCTCATCGCTTTGGCACATCAGTAGCACCACAAACTCATCCCCACCGATACGCCCCACCACATCCGAGGCGCGCACGCTTTGCTTGATGATCCCCGCCAGCAACTTTAAGACTTCATCGCCCACCAAGTGGCCATGACCATCATTGATCCCTTTAAAGTTATCGACATCGATATAGAGCATGGCTAAGCGGCTCTCATTACGCTGAGCCAACTTAATACGCTGCCTTGCTAATCCCTTAAATCCACGGCGGTTATTGATATGACACAGCTCATCCAGATGAGCCAGCTGCTTCAGTTCACCGTAAATATCTAACAGGGCAAGATCGGCCTCAAGGATCTCTTTGAGCTGATGGATCAACTCAAAATATGTGTCCTGGTAATCAGTCTTGTTGAAGTCCATCACGCAGAAGGTACCGAAACAGCGGCCATCGGGCCAAAACACCGGCACCCCCAAGTAAGATGAAAAACCGTCGTTCTTCACCTCGGGATTGGTCTGCCAACAGGGCTCTATTTGGGCATCGCGTACATAGAGATCTTTTTGAGTCTCGACGATACGTCGACAGAAGATATTGGTATCGGGCGCAATCACCACCCCAGCCGGATAGGGGTTACTGACCTGCTTACTGGCGATGGTGACCTGAAACCCTTTTGGCGTATATTGCACCAGAAAACTGGCAGGCGCATTGAACACATTGGCCAGCAGATTAACCGTCTTTTGCCACTTGTCGAGGGAGATAAGATCGATAGGATTATCGAGTAAAAAGCGTTCACTGCTGTACAAAGATTCTGTCGGCATCGTCTTTCCTTTCTACGGACAACGAAATCGCCTTCCTGGCGTTTTGACCTGAAGTCAAACACACCTACCTGTGAACTAGCTATGCTTTAGAGCATAGAGGTCAACTTAGCCCAATTCAAACCCAAATCATAGATATAACAAATAGCGCCGTTATTAAATAATCAATTTAAATACCCCCAAGGCAATGGTGTAAACCGGTTTAATAACTCATATCCTGCGGTTTTTTCAGCAATTTACGCTGCAAGGTACGCCTGTGCATCCCCAACTGGCGCGCCGTCGCCGAAACATTACCCTTGTTGGCATTCAGCACCTGCTGCAAATGCTCCCACTCGACTCGTTTAGGACTCAGGGGCACCTCATCGACCTCTGGTTCGATCACCTTGGGCGCCTCATCATCCAACACCCTGAGCAGAGTCGCGGTATCGGCGGGTTTAGTCAGGTAGTTATCGGCGCCCAGACGCATCGCTTCCACCGCTGTGGCTATGCTGGCGTAACCGGTCAGCAGCACCAGTACCGCCTGAGGCGCGGCGCCCCTTAGGGGTGCGATCAATGCCAGACCATTATCGTCGGCCAGTTTCATGTCCAGCAGTATATGACTGGGCTTAAACTGCCGCGCCTTTAGTAGCGCCTGTGTAGCATCATGAGCCTGTTCACACTCATAACCATGTTTTGCCATGCGCCTTGCCAATATCCCCGCAAAACTCACCTCATCATCAATGATCAACAAGCGCTTCATTAGGCCTCCACTATCGGCAGATAAACCTGCGCCACGGCGCCACCATCCACATGGCTGCCGAGGATCAAACGTCCCCCCAGTCGCTCCAGGCTGGCATGACTGAGTAACAAGGCGACCCCCATTCCCTTTGGCTGCTCGACAATCTGATGCCCGAGCTGCTGCAGCAGTGGCGCCGGTATTCCCGCGCCGAAATCTCGCACACTCAATACCAGCTCATCCTCCTGACGCAGCACCGAGAGGGTTACCCGCATCTCATCTATCTTCTCCTGACTGGCTCTGGCACCATTTTCAATCAGCGCCAGTAAGGCAGGTTGCAGGCTGGCATCGACGGTCAGCGCCAATTTGGCAACCGCTTTATCAGGCTGCAATTCAAGCTTCACCGCTGGCATTAACAAGTTGACCTGATCACGCAGGCCGCTGACCAACTGCTCAACCGATTCGGTGCGCACAGCACCGTCACGTATCGATTCTGTAGCGTTTCGCAGCGCCATCAGAGTGGCCTCGCAAACCGATAGTGCCGACTTCATCTCCTGCAGTGCAGGCCCATCATTTGTTGCCTCCTCTTGCAACTCTTCCACCAGCAACCTGAGGCTTCCCAGAGGCGTCGCCAGTCGATGAGCCATCTGCGCCGAGGCGGTGCCCAGGGCAATCAGCTTCTCCTGACGCAGCTGCGCTTCACGCATAAAGGCCAGCTGGGCATCCTGGCGCCGCATCCGCTTGGCTAAGAGGGCCACACTGGTGGTCAACACCAACGAAGAGATAATGAAGTTAACCCACATTCCCAGATAGTGAGACTGCATATCCATACCGTGGTGGCTCATGCTGCTATCAGGCGTGGCAAACAACATCAGGCTATAGGCTAGATTCGAGAGCAGCGCCAAAGACCAAGGCGCCCAAAATGGCAGCAGCACGGCGGCGATGGCGATGGGCAGTAACAACAAAGAGATGAAAGCATTGGTGGCACCGCCGGAGAAATAGAGCCAGGAGATCCACAGCAGCGTATCGAGCACCAGGGCGATAAAGAGCCCAGCTTCACTGCTGAGCAGAGGCTTTCGCAGCCAAAAGGTGAAACCTAAATAGCAGGCCTCAAGGATCAATGTCAGATTCAGTGCCGGACTATGCAGCGACAGACCAAAGGTATCGGCAAATACAAAGGTCAAACAGAGTTTCAGCATCAGGGCCATGATGCGCAGCAAGGCTAGCTGGTCAGCGGCTCGGTAACGACCATAACTCAGAGTCGGCACATTATTTCCTAATTTAAATCAGAGGATAATCCGATCTTGGCAAGGGCTGGACCGGAGCGGGACAGGCTATATTTTACGCCCTGTTCGAATTCAATTTCACTCTTTATCGCCAAAGATTTGAGCCGTGCCATACTCAGACTGCAATCCTTGGGTCGCTTGGCACTATCATTAGGAGTTGCAAGCGGCGCGATATGCTGATGACTCAGTCCCAAGATCTTGGCCATCTTGACCAGCATCTGATACTTGGTCATTCGCTCGGCGCCGGTAAAGTGATAGATACCGCTAACATCCCCCTGAGTCTGCTGACGTGTCACCATGGCAACCAGGGCATTGGCGATATCTAAGGTGGAGGTGGGGCTGCGGGTCGCCCAGTTATCCTGCGTGCTAGCCTCCTGACTCACCAACTGAGTTAACATCACCAAGACGGCGGACTCAGCTAACGACTCCACCTGACCATAGAGAATAGGCAAGCGCAAAACGGCAAAGCCAGGTGACACACCTAGGACGGCAAGCTCCCCCTGACGTTTGGACTCACCGTAGAAATTGAGCGGATGCGTCTCATCCTCCTCACCATAATCAGGCGCTGTGCCGTCAAACACATAATCGGTAGAGATATAACAAAGCCAGGCATCATGGGCCTTAGCCGCCTGCGCCAGGTGCTCACTGGCAGCCTGATTAAGCGCCAGCGCCGCCTGCGGGTCGCGCTCAGACACATCGGGTCGCCGCTCGGCGGCGCAGTGAAGGATCACATCGGGTTTATGATTAGCAATAAACAGCTCCACAGCCGGCTTATCGGTCAAATCCAATCTGTGCATATCTGGAGTCGCCCGCGAGTACCCACAAGCCAGTATGGTTACCGTCTCACTGGAAAATCGCTCAATCAAGGCTCGCCCCAATAGACCTGTGGCGCCGGTGATCATTATCTTCAACATCAATACTACTCGTTTGTTATGGGTTGGGTACCAGGTTTCAACATAGGGCAATCGGCTGGCAAGACCAGGCTGATGGCAGCGGCTTGGATCTCAAAATCTACCTGGGTCTCTGTGATGGGCTCACCATCTAAATTAATCGGCATCGGCGGGTTTGAGCGCCAACAGGCGCTGGGCTGTCGGTGATATTTGACATACTGGTTGTCCGATTCCGGGTTTTGTAACTCGGCAATGACCTGGGCCAGCACCTCGATAGGAAAGTCCTGCAGGGCCACCAGATCCATCAAACCATCGTTAATATAGGCTTCGGGCGCCAGCACCTGGCCACCACCGGCCTGACGACCATTACAGACGGCGCCCACCAGCAATTGCTGCTGACTGGACTCCCCATGAATAACAAACTCACCATCATAGGGCTTAAAGTTCAACGCCTGCACTAAGCCAGATAAGGTATAAGCGCCGCCGCCGAGAAAGTGCTTTAGCGCCACAGGAGTATTTGAAGTGACTTGGGCACCAAAGCCGCCGCTGGCAATGTTGATCACATGCCTGTCGTTGGCACGAATCACATCGACCCCATAGGCCTCGCCCTCAGCCGCCAACCTTAATGCTGCCTCATAATCCTCGGGAACTTCAGCCGCTGCGGCAAAGTCGTTTGCCGTCCCAAGCGGTAAAATCGCCGCCTCGCAACGTTTCTCTTTGGGATGCCCCATCAAGGCATCTACCAACTCGTTGAGCGTACCGTCGCCACCTGCGGCCACAATCCGGCTACAACCTTCGGCTATCGCCTCATCAACCAAACGCGCCACATCACCGGCCTCAAAGGTTACACGCACCTGGATGTCATGATCTTCTCTGACACGGGCAATCGCTTCTCTGACCTCCTCAATGCCGGCTTTCTTGCCATTGAGTATGATACGTAGCGTCACTGTCACTCTCCTTCCCAACCCTCTGTTACCTAATCATAGCAGTAAGGAGGCAGAGGCTAAACCAAACGCAGGCATGCCAGCGAGAATGAAACGGTTTTAATCCTGGATATTTGCCGCGTCCGCCGCAACAGGATATTCTCTGTTGTTATCAAGGATATCAGGCCAAGGCTAGGAGCTTAGTCATGAAAACCATTTCGTTAGCTGTCGCAACTGGCATCCTGCTGTCGGCCTGCAGCAACTCGCCAACTCAGGCCTCCGGGCAGCAGGAAAACGACCACATAGCTAAGCCAGACATTAAGCTGATTAATTGCGCCGACAATCAACCCAGTTTTCGCTGCGACAACGACCAGCTCTCCAGTATGGCCCGCTTAGTCTGCCAAGACAGGACGCTGGCAACGCTGGACACTCAGCTCGCCCAAGTCTTTCAGGCGGCCAGTGCCAAGGCGGTCAATGAACATCCGCCGCTATTGAAGGCGGAGCAGCGTGGCTGGATCAAGGTACGCGACGAGTGTTGGAAGCGTGACGATGAGCGCCAATGCGTTCATAACAGCTATCAGATGCGGATCGCAGAACTGCAAGCCAGATACCGTCTCATTGACCCTAGCGCCGAGGTGTACTACCAATGCGACGGCATCGCCGCTAAAGAGGTAGTGGTCAGCTATTTCGCCACCGAGCCTGGCACCCTGATCGCCGAGTTTGGCGACAGCGTCTCACTTATGTATCACCAACCCAGCGGTAGTGGTAGCCGCTACGTGGGGCGCAACGAATCGCTTTGGGAACACCAGGGTGAGGCACGCATCACCTGGGGCTACGATGCCAAGCCCATGAACTGTAAGCGCACTCAATCATTATGACGCTACCTCTATTACTAACGGGTCCTCTGCTACGTCATTGCGACGCCGACCATTTCACCCTCTCCCTGGTGACCAGCGAGCCGCTTTCCCAGCTCACCCTCACTTTGGGCGATACTCAGCATTTACTTAGGGGTGATGCCGTAGAATGCCTTGAGTTGGGCAAGAAGGCCTTTTTATACCTGATCTCGCTAAGCCAACCAGGGCTTAACCCTGTGGGGACACGCATCACTTATGAGCTTAGTGACAGTCGCCACGGCCAGATCTTCTCTCAGGTAGAGCAACTCACCTATGGCGACAGCGACAGCCCAGATTTCGTGGTAAAGCCCGAAATAGACAGCTTACTGCACGGTTCCTGTCGTAACCCTCATCACCACAGTAGTGATGCCATGGTCGCCGCCGATACCCTGATTGAAAACGTCCCTGACGTCGCCGAGCGCCCAGCACTGATGATGCTTAGCGGCGATCAGATCTACGTGGACGATGTGGCCGGCCCCATGCTTTATGCCATAGGTAAGACGATAGAAGTCTTAGGCCTTCATGAAGAGGCGTTTCAAGAAGCGCCGCTTACCCATAGCAAGCAGATTAGCTATCATCCGGCGGCGATGTACCAGAGGCACAAGAAGCTACTGCCGCGCACCGAATATCCAGCCGGAAGCGCACTGGTGCGTTGGTATATTAATCACCCCATCTTCACCTCATCGATCGCCGAAAACCATCTTGTGAGCCTGGCCGAAATCGTCGCGCTCTACTTACTCTCCTGGTCACCCGAACTGTGGCAGTTAATAGACATTCCCAAAGAGGTCACGGGTCTGTCCCCCGCTAATCAACAGAGGTGGCAGAAAGAATGGGTACACCTGCTGGAGTTTAAGGCGGGACTGACCAAGGTCAGGCGCCTGATGGCTCATCTGCCGACCTATATGATCTTCGACGATCATGACATCACAGACGACTGGAACCTCACGGCTAAATGGGAGCAAGCGGCCTATGGCCACCCCTTCTCCAAACGCATCATAGGCAATGCCCTGATAGGCTATCTGCTATTTCAGGGGCTGGGAAATCAGAAGGCCAAATTTACCCCTGAGATATTGCCTCAGCTAAAAGAGTTCCTCGAGTCACGTCAGGAGACGCAACACGACGCCCTTATTGAGAGCCTGCTGAGTTTTGAGGGGTGGCATTACAGCCTCAATACGTCACCCAAACTGGTCGTGCTCGATACCCGTACCCAGAGATGGCGCAGCGAATCGAACCTGGCCAAACCATCGGGGCTGATGGATTGGGAGGCCCTGATGGAATTTCAGCAACAACTGGTCGGTCAGGAGAAGGTGATTATCGTCTCGGCCGCGCCCATGTTCGGGGTTAAGTTAATTGAGGCGGTGCAGCGCAGTGCCACCTTTATCGGCGCCTCGCTCTTGGTGGACGCCGAGAACTGGATGGCCCATCCGGGAACGGCCAATACCCTGCTGAGCATCTTCCTGCATCGCAAGACACCGCAGCAGTTTGTGATCCTCTCCGGCGATGTGCACTACTCCTTTGCCTATGACATCGGCATCCGCTTTCGAACCCATAGCCCTAAGATCTATCAGATCACCTGCAGCGGCATCAAAAACCACTTTCCGGAAAAGCTATTGCCGGTTTTCGATAAGTTTAACGGTTGGCTCTATGGTCATTTTTCGCCGCTCAACTGGTTCACCAAGCGCAAACGCATGTCGATTCGCGGCCGCCGCCCCAATGGGCTGCGCAGTCAGCGTCTTATCAACGCCAGCGGAATTGGCCTGGTAAGTTTCGGCAAAGATGGCGCGCCGGCAAAAATTAGCGTGCTACACGGCGACATGAGCACCACAGAATTCCTGCCGCCACGTCAGTCTCGTGACAGCTAACCTTCATCCAGGCTCAGTTCAGGCAGTGTGATGTCGATAAGGCGCCCACTGACCGGGTCCTTAAAGGTGAGCTGCTGCGCCAAAAGTTTCATCGGCCGGGTGATATCCTCTGTCCCTTTTGGCTGTAACTTAGGGTAAAAATTGTCGTTGAGAATTGGCATCCCCAGACTGTTCATATGCAGTCTTAGTTGATGCGTCTTGCCTGAGATCGGCATCAGCTCGAAACGCCCTATCTCCCCTTCGACGCCGATAAGGGCGATCTCCGAATGACTGTTGGGCTCGCCATCGACCACGCACATGATCAAGCTCGGTGTGCCCTTGTCGATGCGATTCTTTACCGTCCAGCGCTTGGGCAGAGTAAGTTTTCCGGCGCGATAATCCGCCAACAGCTCTGGGGTTAACTTAGCCAAGGCCTGATATCGTTTGGTTATTTGACCGTAACGAAATAACCCATGATAGGCATCGCGATGGGCGCTCTGTTTTACCAGTAAGACGATACCCGCGGTAGCGCGATCCAGGCGATGCGCGGCAACCAATTGATCACAGCCGGTTCTTGCTCTCACCCGGTTGACAAGGCATTGATTGATCACGCTGCCGCTAGGGTGCAGTGCCATAAAATGCGGCTTGTTGACCAATACTATCTGCTCATCCTCATAGAGAATGGACTCATCAAAGGGGAGCGGGGCTTCGTTAGCCACTTCGCGATAGTAGTAGACCTTTTGCTGGGGCCGATAGGGAGTGGTGAGATCCAGCAACTCGCCATCTTGCCAATGCACCTTGCCTTGGCTGAATCGTTCACGCCACACGGAAGCAGGGATATTGTCAAAACGTTGGCAAAAATAGTCGAAAACCGTTGCCGGTGGCTGACTTGTTTGGGGTAATGCGATAAAGGAGGCTTGAGCCGCTCGAACCATGACAAAAAGGCCTAATTACACACAGGTCGATATGGTAGCAAAAATTACTCCCAAGATGAGAGCAAATTATACCAATCACAGTAAGTGACTGTTCAAATATAGCGCAGGGAAAACCTTTGAACACTAGGCAGGATTTTCGATAAGCCGTTACTCTACAAACAAAAAAGTAACGCCGTTATCGAGCGTTCTAACAAGCTAGAATGACCTGTTATTGACTAACATTGGTATGATTATCCCGCATGGGACTTAATCAGCTCCAAAACGAAATCCATTGTTTTATGGCAATCTGGCTGATTCACCAGCACCTGCTTGTCGCGATTATAGAGAGGCAAGACCTCAAGCCATCGCTGACTCACCCAGGTCGCATCATCAAGGTGAAGATCGCCATACAGCTGCTGCAGAGAAGGATTAACCAGATAGAACTGCTCCAGAGCGGCACTGATCAGCTCAAACTCCCCTTTGATAGGCTCTTCACGCCAATTGCTACAGCTTAAGGTTCTGGCGATCCAGTTGCCATCACGGCGTTTCGCCGCAGATAAGATTTTAACTCTCTGTTTGCCTTCCAACACTAGGCCAAGGCAGTCATCTTCGAGCTGATGGAAATCGATGATCTCGCACTGTGTTGCCAGTGGATAACAGGGGGGAGTCGCTTGAGGACGGGCCATGGCAAACGCCAACTGGAAGTGACCTTTGAGCACTTCGGCAATCAGAGTCAAGTTGCTAGGGCCAGCCACTCGGATCTCTATTCTGCCATCGGGCAACAGCAGTTCATCGCGGGTGATCAACGCCATCTCTTGAGTCAACATAGCAACCTCCTCCCCCTTGGTCGGTGATCGCCGTGAATACCTAATCAGTGCGATGGAAATTTAACCAAGGAGCAATAATGATAAAGTGTAGCAGTTGTCAAAATTACTGCTTGAAACGCCATTATTGGATCGGCGATGCCATGCCAATCAAAATACCCGGTCCTTCGCTAATTAGACCCACCAAGCGGCCTATTTGTTTCACGCTGTCTTAGTTCCGCCCGTTAGAAAGCGGTAAGATAACGCATAATATCACCGCTTTTTAATACCTTATCCAGATCATCCGCCAACACCTGACTCATCTGCACCGCCTGTTGCCAGTAGCGAATGCGCTCTTCACTACTAAGGCGACTAAAGTCATTTCTGTCGGGTAACTTGCCATAGGGGAGTTGGCTCACATAGTCCTCACTAGGGGCCAGAATTAGCGCATTATCATAGTTACGCTTGGCTCGGCGCCAGGGCAGTGACTTATCGAACCAGCCGGGCAATATCTTGCTGTAGAAGTGGGGATATAGGGTTAATCCAGGCGCATGAGCCAGCGGCAGGTCGAAATGATAATCTGTGATACCGCCATCGTAATAATGGCCTGCAGGCGCCCCATCAATCTGGGTCACTGGCGCCAGCACCCAGGGAATAGAACCTGTAGCGAGTAAAACCTGGCCAATATTGTCACTGGTCAAAGCGAGGTGGCGACCCGGCAGGTCCTTAAGCTCACGATAGGGCGACATAGCATCGCTGCAACCAAACAGATAGCGCTCAAAATGCCACCCCAGAGTACGCCGACTGAGCAGGTTACTCATGGCCGTAGTGGCAAGCCCAGCGCCCAAGGCCGCTGGATGGGAAAGCCGATTAAGATGACGGCCCCGACAGGCGATAAAATGACTCTTAATCACAGGGTTGGCCACAATATCGGCTCCCTGCTGCTCGCCCAAGATACCAGAGACTATGCCAGCAACCTTAGCCGACACCTCTTGCGCCGTGGGCTTAGTGTCATAACGCTGGCCGATATATTCTCGCTCCAGCCTTTCATAGGCCGCCAGTGGCTCTTGCTGCGCCAAGCAGGCCAAACGCCAGGCGCCAGAGGAGGCGCCCAGAGTATAAAGCGGCGTCTCTCTCGCCTTAAAAAAAGTACCGAACAGGTATTTATCCAGCGCGGCAATCCCCAGCCATTTTGGGCCTCCCGAGGCCGCCAGCACCTGAGTAAAGAGCTCGGGCTTCAACCCCTGATCGGCGATCTGACGATAGGCCTTTGGCCCGGCAAGAAAACGTAACTTAAGCACCTAACTCGGCTCCCTGATTTTATCTGTGCATATGCTCTCGGCCATTCTATAAGAATTGCACTAAACTTGTCAGGGCGATTAAAATAGGCTCGTAACAGGAGGTTACAGAGGAAAAAATGGAAGAAATCTTAACAATCAGGCCCTATCAAACACTCGCCTACGTCATCATGACGCTGACGGTCTGCCTAATATTGGTCAAATCTTTACTCTTGCCCTCACAAGAGGAGATAGTGTTTATCGGCTACAGCCTAGCTCTGCTTGCCTGGTCAAGCGCGTTGCTAAAACAGCAGATTATTTTCACCCAACACGCCGTTCGTTTCCTCAATATTCCCCTCGACGATCAAGGTGCCCTTGGCAATGATCCCTACATAACCTATACAGATATCATTGCTTGCCGTGTTGCACCCACAGGGATCGTGATAACCACCCAGGCAAAGACGCTCAAGGTTAATCTGTCTCTCAGTGCCAAGCGCCTGGCTGAGCTAAAACAGGCGTTTAGTGCTCACGGTATCCGGCTCAATAAGGATATCAGTCTAAGCCAAACCTAGCCTAAGCCGCAGGCACTAGCATAAGGGGCAGTATGCAGCAGACCAACGCCGCCGCAACCTGTATAACCAACTCGATAATCAAAGCCTGCATCGCCGTGGGATTTTCATTTTTACTTCTGGGATGCCAGCGGGCCAAGGATGTCGATTATCTTTGGCAAGATTACGGCCAACGTCTCTCTAATGTGATTGAACGCCCCTACACGGCCGCTGACTTTGTTCCTCAGCAGATAAGCAGACCTAAACCAGTTACCCGCCCATCGCAGACCATCTCTATCTTAGAAACCCTCTCTCTGAGTCATTGTCAGCTTGGCACCTTAATAGCCGACCACAACAGTACGCTCGGCAAGGTCGCCCCACCGAGTCAGCAATTCATCTACCAAATACGCTTTATTCAACTGGCCCCCGCCTGCATCGACACCTTAGAGGCCGGTCCGCTAAGGCATGAACTGATACAGGCCCTCAAGCAGAAACAAGATGGAGCGATGGAAGACTTCAACCGAGTTCTGACCAGAGACAGGAGCATCACCCAGAGCCTCTTCATCGGCTACGACTCCTTGGTGCTCGACAAGACGCGAGCAGGGCGTTTCGAGCTCGAATCGGCGCTGGGTCAACTGCTTGATATTAAGCGCGCGATAGCACAGCAAGCGTGGCAGCAGATAGACACCAAGCAGATTGAACCTACCCTGGCGTTACTAGCCCACCAATCTCTGCTACCCAAGTATCTGCGCTCCCTAAGCTACAGCCAAGCCCAGCTAGTTGCCCTCAATGATTATTTAACAGAACATGCCGCCTCGATCACCTGTCGGCCAAGCCATGCCAACCACAAGCAAGAGATACTGCAAAATGTGTTTCACAAATTCTATCTTGCTCAGATCCAGGCCTATCTGTCACAACTTAACCAGCTGCACTATCGTCTGAACGAGCCGCTGCTGGCGCTCTTTGAAGGCAGCAGTTATCAGGGCTTTATCGAACTGCATTTCGGCGAACAGCAAGACGCTCTGCCTGCAAAGCTTAAGGCGCAGATGCGCAGGCACGTCAAATGGTGGCAAGCATTCAGAGAGAGCTGTAATATTCCCCAGCCAAACCGCTAGGGCTGTACTTATCCAGCCACAGAGGCTACCTTGCCGCTCGAAAAGACTGCTACACTATCCCTCTCTCAAACCAAAGCTGCTATCACACCAGAGCTTGCTTCAACCTAGGCGACCGCAGATCATGATCCTGGATACCTTAGACAACCTGGCACACTACACCCACCTAGGGCCACGTATTGCCACAGCCTTGCAACACCTAAAAGAGACAGATTTCACTCAGCTGCCCGTTGGCAACTATGAGCTGGATGGCAAAGATATTTTTGTTATCGTCAACGACTATGAAACTAAGCCCAGAGAGGTCGAGCCTTTCGAGGTGCACCGTAAATATATCGACGTGCAGTATGTGGTCAGTGGTGAAGAGGAATTTGGCTATCTGCCGCTAGCAGATCAGACCCCATCAAAACCTTACTATGACAAACACGACTACGCCGAGTACGACTATGAGTCCAACAAGGAGGCTGCCGCCTTTATCCCCTTGAAGGCAGGGATGTTTGCGCTGTTTTTCCCTCAGGATATGCACATGCCCGGCACCTCGGCGACACCGCAAAAGGTGAGAAAGGTCGTGATCAAGGTAAGAATATAGCCCCTTGCTGACGCCCGCTGTGATTGCGGGCGTTTTGCACTCCCCCACAGCCAGTCTCCCGATACAAAATGTAACCAAGCTCCACTCTTTGGCCCGCTACCTCTTGTATTAGCTCGCCAGCCCTCTTTACCTGCCTTATCGATAAACGGCACTCACGCCAAGGGTGTCGAAGAGCAAAAACATGATCTTGATCAATACTCACAAACTGCTAATATAGCCGCATCGAATTACATATAGCTTTTTGTTATATGGGAATTTTTTCTAATAATAAAAACAGCAAAAGCGAGTACCCCATGCATCCCAGCCCTGCACTTAGTCAGATCTACCTCGACGCCAACGCGACCACTCCGGTATTGCCCCAAGCCGCTAAAGCAGCCCTGGGCGCGATGGAAGAGCTGTTTGGCAACCCGTCCAGCAGCCATATCACAGGCCTTAAAGCCAAAAGCCTGATGGAGCAGACGCGCCTGCGCGCCAAACAGATTCTTGGCAGTGGTCAAGGTAAGATCATCTTTACCAGTGGCGCCACCGAAGGCATACAGACTGCCATTCTCTCCGCCCTCATCAAGGCTAAGGCCAGCCTGGATCCCAACAAGCAATACAGCTTGTTATACGGTGCGACCGAACATAAGGCAGTGCCCAACTCTCTGGCTCACTGGAACCAACTGCTGGAGATCGGCGCCGAGGTCAAGGCGATTCCCGTCGATGACAAAGGCGCGCTGGATCTCGACTTCATCGCCAAAGAGGTGCCCAATGCCTTGATGATCTGCACCATGGCGGTCAATAACGAAACCGGGGTATATCAGGACCTTAACGCACTCGATAGCTGCATACGTCAGCATAACCCTGAAGTGTTTTGGATGGTGGACTGCGTTCAGGCTTTGGGCAAACGTCCTCTGACACTGGCGCAAACCAGCATAGATTACGCGCCCTTTAGCGGCCATAAACTCTATGCGCCTAAAGGCATAGGCTTCGTTTATATTCGTGACGGCGCCCCCTTTACCCCTTTTATCGCCGGTGGCGGTCAAGAGGGTGGCCTGCGCTCAGGCACGGAAAACTTGCCGGGTATGGCGGCGCTTAACCAAGTGTTTGCCATGTTACTCGCCGAACAAGACACTCCCTTCCATAGCGGGGAACGTCTGGAGCAATACCGTCAGCAACTGGCTCAGGCGCTGTTAAATGCCTTCCCTACACTGGTGTTCAACCACAGCTTCGATAACAGTGTGCCCACCACCTTGAACTTCGCCGTGCCGGGTTTTAGCAGCAAGGAGATCATGGATCTGTTCGACGCCGCCAATATCCGCGTCAGCTCAGGATCGGCATGCAGCTCAAAAGTGACTCGCAGCTTCGTGCTTGATGCCATGGGTCTGCCCGCCTGGCAGAGTGAATCCGCCATTCGTCTCTCTTTCGGTCCGGCCATGACACAGCTTGAGGTGGATCAGGCCTGTGAGCGTATTCAATCGGCCGCTAACGCATTAGGCAATAGCTGCCTGACCCTGAGCACGGATGATGTCTCTACAGATAAAAAACCACTTAACGGCTTAGTCCAGCTCAAATCTGGCTCCAGCTGTAGCTGGATCTACGCCGATCAACAGAGCAAACAGGCCGTGGTGATCGATCCCCTGCCTGAGCTCGGTCAGCGTATCGATACCCTGCTGCAATGCCAGCAGTTGTCGCCTATCGCCTTTATCGACACCCACGGCCATGCCGATCACGTCTCGGGACGTGTGGAGTTGGCGGCCCGCTATCTGCCTGAACAGACAAGTGATCATCTTGGCTGGCCAGCGACGCATCAGATCACTGAGATCGGTGCCAGACCAGCTCAGTCACTGTCGCTGGGCCAGCTCTCTCTGGTAAAGGTGGCAACCCCAGGTCATACCAAAGACAGTATCAGCCTGCTGCTATGTTCAGCCGAAGGCGAAGTGCTCTACGCCTTCTGTGGCGATCTGGTCTTAATGGGCAGTTTGGGGCGCACCAACTTCGACAGCAGCTGCGCCAAACAGATGTACAACAGCCTCAAGCTACTGCACAGCCTGGTAGGCGATAACACACTACTGTGCCCAAGCCACGACTATAACAACGAGTTCACCACCAGCTTCGCCGCCGAATTTAGGGTTAACCCGCTCCTGAATGAGGTGATCAACGGCACCATCACCATGGCGCAGTTTGAGCAGCAAAAGGCGAGGCTCGACACGCATCTAAAAGATGAGGCTGGCAGCGAGATCATCTGCGGTGCCTATACCGGCGGATGCAGTAAAGCTAAGGTGAAAGAGTACGACAGCCAGACGCTAAACCAGCAAGTAGGCAGCTCACCCAACCTTAAATTGCTCGATATTCGCGAACCCCATGAATATGCCCTGCAACATGAACTGGGGACCCTTGGGCAGCAAACCATTAACGTCCCCATGACACGTCTGGTGCAGTTTGTTCAAGAAAACCAGCTAGATAGAGAGGCTCAATGGGTATTGGTCTGTCGTAGCGGCAGTCGCTCACTGGTGGCAGCCCAAGCCCTACATCGCCTGGGCTTTAACAACATCGCCCACCTTAAAGGCGGCTATGCGTTAAGCGACAACTAAATTAAAGCCCGCCCTCGCCTGACAGGCAGAAAAAAACCGCATCCCTAAAAGATGCGGTTTTTTATTTGGCTTAGACCCAAGCAGACTAGAAATAGTAGCCGAAGTTGATGTTAAAGCGCTTGTTGGTGCCGCCGTCGCCCACCATGGAGCCACCAATGAAAGGCTGGTTTTGAGCCACAACAAAATCGAAATAGGTGTAGAGACCACCCGCAGTGACCGCCACCCCGGTGACATTCATGAAGGTATCTTCCTGCCCTGTGGGTTTATCTGTGATTAACGAATAGTCGTTATAGAAGGTCAAGTTTGATACAGGCCCCCACTTAACAGGCAGGCTATAGGCCAAGTCGGCAACATAACTGGTTGCCTCGGCAGGAATCGAGTCATAAAAGGCGTAGGCCGCCACCACCATACGCTCCACATCCATGCCATCAACATCATACTTGTAATCGGTCAGCTGTAACTTCAGATTCCAGCGATCATAGTTGAGTACACCATGCAGCGCTGCCGCCATCTGGTCGCCATCTGTACCATTTTCAATTTCAAGTTGTCCTACCTGACCCGAGACACCTAGCTCAAAACTCCCGCCATCAAACATGAAGTTGTGGCTGTAACGAGCGTTGAAGGTGTTCTTCTCGCCGGCGGCATAGCCATCGGTTGGCGCATCATAAATCCCCTCGCCTGCGAGGCGAACACCAACAACATCGTAGGCATATCTATGGGTGCGATCCGATACATAACCGTCCAGACCACCTTGCTCATCATTCTTATAGAAGGCTAAGTCTAATCGATTGCTGTCACTCTTATAGGTGTAGTTAAGTCCCAGATCGTAATCATCTTCCAGGCCTAAGTAGAAATTAGAGCTAAAGAAATAGTTATTAGACGCGTAGGTTAAGATACCGAAAGGCACCTGAGTCACCCCTATCTTTCCCTGTTGCTCATCATCAAAGTTATAACCTACCCAGGCATGATGAATCACATTCATATACTCGAACCAACGATACTGGGCGGAAAAAATCACGTCATCCAGATTACCGTTTACATCGATACGAAAGAGATCAAAGTCGAAGTCACCACCGCGATCGGTATTGGCATCGGAATAATCCTCATAGGAGTATTGGAAACGGGCTGCGCCGCCAAACTTAATCGACTTATCCATCTCCTCCTTTTCAGGGGCTTGTTCCTTTTCGGCTTCCAACTGCTCAATGCGCGCCTTCAGCGCCTTAAGCTCTTCGTCCACTGTGGTGGCACTGGCATTGGCACACAAAGCCATTGCGATACAGCTAGCTGCAAGTGTATAGCGAATCATCATTCATCCTCTCAGGTTTAACTTATTATTCTGCTTTCGTGCTGCCATTTGCATCTTGAGTAGAGAAACTGGCCAAGAGTTCAGCCAAAGGGACACAGCTAAATACAAGCAATGCCGAATTAAGTGAAGTCGCCATGAGGGCGTCACACCGAACAAACTCCAAGGCTAACTAACACCCAACTGTAATGATCAGTACTCAAACTATGAAAATGATTAGAATTATTATTAGTGGCAACATATAGGCAACCCGCAGTCAAAAACAGCGGATTACTCAAAGCATTAGAGGCTTAAACTTAACACAAACCACTCATAATTAACAGGGAACACATGCTTTAGCCCGTATAAAGCGATCATGTAATCGAGCCGTATAGTTACGACTCAAACAAAATAATCATATGAAACACTAAACAAGATAAAGCAGATAAGTGAACCTCAAAAAAGCGCGGCGTCCTGCCGCGCGTGGCAATCAGGGCAAGGGCATCTTATCGCTCAGCCCACAGGTTAGGGATGAACCGAAACGACAAGGCACCTTTTGCTCCCACTGGATGTCACGAAAGAGACTTAACCACGATGACAAACTGAAAACATCGCTGTCTCCGGCCCTCCCTGGCCCCTTGAAACGCTAAATTCAGGATCAAATCGGCTAATCTAAGGCATCTAACGCCTTGCTACCCTGGACGGCCTTAGTCTCATAGAGCCAGCGATACAGGGTTGGCAAGATCAATAGTGTCAGGGCGGTAGAGCTAAACAGGCCGCCTATGATCACCACCGCCAGCGGCTTTTGGATCTCGCTGCCGACACCGCTCGATAGCAAGATAGGGATCAGGCCCAGCGCCGAGGTCAGCGCCGTCATCAGCACGGGGCGAAGACGTCCCACAGTGCCTTCATACACGCTGATATAGAGGGCTTCTCCCGCGGCCCGCCTCTGGTTAATGGAATCCACCAACACCACGCCGTTGAGTACCGCCACCCCAAACAGAGTGATAAAGCCGATAGAGCTAGGCACTGACAGATAAGTGCCACTGACGTAGAGGGCCACCACGCCGCCGATCAGTGCCAGCGGCACGTTAGCCATGATCAGGCCCACCTGCTTGATGGAACCGAAGGAGAAGTAAAGCAACAGGGCGATCAGGGCGATCGAGATGGGCACCACCAGCATCAGCTTCTGCTGAGCCCGCTGCTGGTTCTCATACTGGCCGCCGACCACAACCGTGTATCCCGGCGGCAGATCCGCCTGAGGCACTATGGCGTAGATATCCTTGACCACTGACCCCATGTCGCGTCCCGACACGTTGGCCTGCACCACTACTCGGCGCTGCACATCGTCGCGGCGGATGTTAGGCGGCGCCATCTCGACCACCACATCGGCCACCTCACCCAGGCGCACGGTGGCCCCGTTTACGCCGCTCAGCAGCAGATCCTCCAGCGCATCGGGCGCACTACGATATTGGCTCGCCAGGCGTACATTGATATCGTATCTGGCGTTACCGTCGATCACCTGCCCGGCACTGACGCCGCCGATCCCCTGACTCACCAGGCTCATCACCTCATCGACGCTAATACCATAGCGGGCCAGCAGGTCCCGCTTGGGACGCACCACCAGCTGAGCCTCGCCAGACACCTGCTCCAAAGAGACATCGACCGCGCCCTCTATGCTAGACACCAAGTCACTAAGTGCCTGCCCCTTGCTAGACAACACTTCGAGATCCGGTCCAAACAGCTTGATCGCCAGCTGCGCCTTTACCCCAGAGAGCAACTCATCGACACGGGTAGCGATGGGCTGAGAGAAGGTAAACAGCAGGCCGGGGAAGACGCTTAACTTCTCTTCCATCAAGCGCTGCAACTCGAGACGGGTCTCGGCGTGTTGCCACTCATCGATCGGCTTTAGGCCGATATAGATCTCTATGTTGCTGACAGGCTCAGGATCGCCCCCCAGCTCTGGCGCGCCGATACGGCTCAGGGCATAGTCCACCTCGGGAAAGCCCATCAAGATGGCTTCGAGCTTGGGCGCCACGTCTAATGAAGTGCTTAGGCTAGCTGTAGGCGCCAGGGTGACACGCAAGTTGATGGTGCCCTCCTCAAGCTCGGGCACAAACTCTGTGCCAAGTCTTGGCAGCAGCGCCATGCTAAAACCAAACAAGCCTATTGCCAGCAAGAGCACCGACTTGGGCCTGCCCATGGTGGCACTAAGTAACTTACGATAAACCGCCTCCACCGGCTTAAGGACAGGGCTCTCCCTCAGGGTAACACCGCGCCTAAAGGCGCCTGGTTGAAACAAGAATACCGCCAGGGCAGGCACGGCAATCAAGGCGACAAACAGCGCCGCCACCATGGCCAGAATGATACTCACCGCCATAGGCTGAAACAGCTTGCCCTCAACCCCTTCCAGCGCAAACAGCGGCGCAAACACCACTATGATGATGGCGGTGGCGAAGAAGATAGGACTACACACCTCCTTGGCGGCCAGCATCACCCTTGAGGCGGTACTGCTAAGATCCCCAGGGTCTCGCTCTTTATCCTGATTTAAATGCCGCTTGTCTGGCTGGGTGAGGTGCTTAAAAATATTCTCCACCATCACCACTGAGCCATCCACCAGCATACCGATAGCCACCGCCAGCCCACCGAGGGACATCAGGTTGGCCGACATGCCAAAGTAGGCCATCACCATCAGCGCCAAGCCGATAGAGACAGGAATAGAGAGCAGCACCAATGCCGTTGCGCGAAGGTTCACCAAAAACAGCGCCAGGATCACAACGATAAACACAAAGGCCATTAAGAGGGCATCGCGCACCGTCTCTACCGCCTTATTGACCAGATCGGCCTGGTCGTAAAATACCTCGAAGGAGACACCTTTAGGCAGCGCCTGCTCTATCATGGCGGTCCGCGCCGAGATATCGTCTATGGTCGCCTTAGTGTTGGCGCCCATGCGTTTAAGCACCACACCGGCAACCACCTCGCCCAGCGCCTGTGGCGTTCCAGCATCGTCGCGGCGGGTCATGGTAACGGCGCCCACCCGTATCTCGGCGCCGAACTCCACCTTGGCGATATCCCCCACCCGTACTGGGGTACCGCCCACCTCGGCGAGAGGGATCTGGGCGATCGCCACCAGGCCTGCCTTACCCGGAGGTAATAGGCCATAGCCACGAACTACCAGCTGCTCCTGGCCCTGATCCATAAACCAGCCACCGGCGTTACGGTTATTGCTCTCCAGCGCCTGGGTCACCTGGGCCATCGACAAACCATAGCTGCGCAGTTTATTGGGCTCTATCTGCACCTGATATTGGCGAACCTCCCCGCCGAAGGAGAGCACGTCGGTCACGCCGCCCACCGGCATCAGGATAAGTTTTACCAGATAGTCATTAAGGCTTCTCAGCTCGGCGGCATCGATCCCCGACTCGGGCGTGGCCCGCAGTATGTACTGATAGATCTGGCCGAGTCCCGAGGTGTTAGGGCCAATTTCCGGCACCCCAACGCCATCGGGGATCATCTCCCTCGCCGCCTGCAACTGCTCGAACACCTGCTGACGGGCAAAGTAGATATCAGTGCCCTCGGCAAACACCACGGTCACAATTGAGAGCCCCGTACGCGACAAAGAGCGCACCTCGGTCACAGATGGCAGGGCATACATGGCCGATTCCACCGGATAACTGATCAGCTTTTCCACCTCCTCGGCCGCCAGCCCCTCGGCGGCGGTGTTGACCGTCACCTGCACGTTAGTGACATCGGGAAAGGCATCGAGGTTGAGCTTAGGTAAGATGACAACACTGGCAATCACACCACACAGCAGCGCCAGCGCCACCAGAAGACGATTGCGAATCGCGCCATCGATAAGTTTCTGCAGCATAAGAACGACCTCTTAGTGGTTGTGAATATCGAAACCTGACTTGGCCTGCTCAGAGGCTAAGAAAAAGGCGCCGGAAACCACCACCCGCATCTCAGGGCGTAAGCCTTCCACCAGATTCATGCCACGTTGGCGCTCACTCACCTCGACCTCGACGGCCTCGAAACCATCTCCCTCTTCGATAAACACCTGCCAGTCACCGTCCCCGCCTCGGGTCAGCGCCGCATCGGGTAATATCACCCCACCCTGACTATCATCAGCTAGATAGATCTCGGCAAACTGTCCGGCGTGGAGCACATGACCGGGATTGGCGAAGGCCACCAAGATCTGCTCGGTACGAGTGGTGCTGTCAATCTCATGGGAGCGACCAATCACCTCGGCCTCCAGAGTGAAATCCCCCACCTTCACCAGCGCCTTGCTGCCGACCTTGATCTGCTGAGATTGGGTCGGTGTCACCTGAGCCTCTACCCAGAGATGAGACTCATCGGTAAGCTGCATCAAGGCCGTGCCGCCGCTGAACACCTGCCCCCGCATGGCAACATCTTGCTGCACACGACCATCGATAGGCGCCAACAGCTGATAGCTGCCAATATTTTCTGGGTCGGACTCCAGCGCCTTGATCTGCTCAGGTGTCATCTTGAGGGCACTCAAGATAGCGCGCTTAAGCTCGGCATCGACCTGCGCCTGCTGGCGATGACTGGCACTCACCGCACTCTGACTCATGCGTTTAACCCGGCTCCATTCGGCGGCGGCATTGATATGATCCGCCTGGGCCTGGGCCACCGCGGCGCCGCCCAGTGTCAACAGGGGCTGGCCCTTCTTGACCTCTTGGCCCGGCACCACATGGCGCGCCAGTACGCGCACATCCAGCTGGGGCGCCAGGGTAATGGTGCGATCTCTGTCGACCACTAAGGTTGCGGTGGCCACAGCCGCCAGGCTAAAGCCTTGGGTACTGACGGACGTCACCTCAATACCGGCCAACAGACGCTGCTCCTGAGTCAGCACCAGCTCACTACCGTGAGTCTCCTCGTCGCCTGGTATCTGTGACGCCTGAGCGCTGACAGGCTTAGCTGCATGATCATGGCCTTCGGCCCCGAGTACCACACCGCCAAGTGCCGTCATGGTCATCAAACCGCCAAAGGCCATGGCGCGCCCTAGAGATGGCAAGGGCAACAAGGTGCTTTTACTTGATTGATTTTTCATATTTTCACCTACCGCCCTAAACCTAAGACGCTGTTTATCTGATGCTGCAAAGACGCATTGAGCGACACGCTCTGATTCATCCAATATTGAAAGCCAATCTTGTTGATCTGCGGCAGCGGTGCCGGAGCCATTTCGCCAGGTGAGGCGTGCAGGAGGATGCTCCACAAGGCGCCAGGCAGTGTGGTGGTGATTAAGGTTTTTCTCATTGCAATTCCTAATCTTAAGGAACAGGCGTCATGTCACGGCGAGCCAAGGACCCAATGGCCTGTCGGCATCGCTAATACAAGTAGTGATATGTGGCATGAAAACGCCCGATAAAAACAGAGACCCACCAGCCCAAGTCATAAAACACTCGGTCTGAAGAGATTATTTTTTAACGGCTTAAGATAGTGAAATTGGCGGGCGATAGGCCGCTTGTGGGACGGGAGGAAGATAATGCAATCTGGCACTGGCGGGCTCATCGCTCACAGGCACAGAAGGCACCCAGGCTAGCTGAGACACTAAGGTGACATGGCCGCCATGACATTGGCAGTCTAAGCAAAGGTCAAAGGTCTGAGTCTCAGTCTTGCTGATCTGATGTTGATGTGGCGTCTCAAGCTCTGGCTCATCGAAGCCAAACTGGCAATCGACACACTGCTGCAGACTCACCACTTCGGCAGTAAACTGCAGATGGGGATGGGTTTCGCTCTCCTCTTCGTGGCTGCCAAGATGCAGTTGATGCGCACCCAGGTTTGCCCCTGCAAATTGCAGTGCTACCACGGCGATCATCATCAAGGCTAACTTGTGAACCAGTTGACGAAAGAAGAGACTCAAGCAAACTCCAAGGAAAAAGCGTAAAAAGGTCTAATAATCAGACTAAAGGGGTGACAAATAGTTCCATTGCCTCCCCTCTCCTTGATAGGACATTCGCCCCATCATTCTAGCCAGATCACACTCGAGGCATTACTTAAATACGCAGTGCTTGGTGTAATCGGCCGCTTCGTTAGCGCTCCAGTCACCCTTAGGCTTATCTTCCATCTGTTTACACCACTTTTCGCTACCGACTTCGGGAGCACAACCAGAGAGCGACGCCATAAGTGTCAGAGCTAGCGCGGCAGACGTCAAAGAGAGTGAAGATTTCAACATGGGGTATTTCCTTAAGGGTCTTAGATTATGAGATTACGAGTCCCTAGCCATACACTAGGGCTCGAGTGGACAACTCAGCTTGGCGGTGATCCACTCGATGGCCTGGGGCTTATCCTCAAGAGCATACCACGCCACCTCACCTTGCATAAAGGGGCCCATCAAGCGCACCGCATTACCAAACCAATCGGGGCCGCCCACCAGCACTAAGGCATCAAACCTAGGCAGTTGTAGCTCACCGACACCCGACAGTGACTGGCTTTCCCAGCCCTCTAGCAAGACATCCGCCTCGATATAGAGACACACCTTGCCGGAGGCCTGCTGATATTCCTCAATGATCGGGACTATCTTGCGGCAATAGTCCTGGGTCGACAATCGCCCGCTGGCAAATAAACTGATCACCCCATTGGTGATATCGGCGATTTGACATAACATACACACACTCCGAGAAGGCGCCTAATTTGGCGACCATTTTGCATCATTTTGACGGGCTAATGATACAGGTCTAGATCAAATAAGCCGAACATGCCGACCAGCGAGCGATCTTAAATAGCCATGATAACCATCTCTAACCGCGTCCAATTAGCCGATAACGAACTGGAATGGCAGTTTATCCGCTCCAGTGGCGCCGGTGGCCAACATATCAACAAGGTCTCCACCGCAGCGCAGCTGATCTTCGATATCCGTCAATCTTCCCTGCCGGAGGTTTATCAGCAAAGACTGCTGGCCAAGGCAGACCATCGCATCACCAAGAGTGGCAAGATCATCATCAAGTGTCAGGCCAGTCGCAGTCAGGAGGCCAATCGCCTGGCGGCGCTAGAGCAATTTATCACCCTGGTAGCCAGCGTGGGTCACACCGCCAAGAAACGGATCGCTACCAAACCCACCAAGGGCAGCCAGCGCAGGCGAGTCGATACCAAGAAGCAGCGCGGCGCGACTAAGGCCCTCAGGCAGAAGCAGTTCTAATCTCTCCCTCTTTATCTCAAGATGATCTTGACTAACGCTTTGCCTCAAGGTGATTTTTGCTAACGAGACGTCAAATTCGTCGATAAGTATGCTAAGTTGCAGGTATCTTGTTTAAACGACTGACGCAGTAAGGTGCGCTAGATGAGTAAATCGGTGAAAATTCTCTTAGTAAACGGTCCTAACCTCAACCTACTGGGACGACGAGAACCTGGCCATTACGGCCATCACACCTTAGAACAGATTGTCGAGCAGTTACAGTGCTTGGCCGCCGAGCAAGGCGCTAGCCTTAACCATATTCAATCCAATGCCGAACATGAGCTGATCGACGCCATTCATCAAACCGACGCCGATTTTATCATCATCAACCCGGCGGCCTTTACCCACACCAGCGTGGCGCTCAGAGACGCCCTACTCGGTGTTGCTATTCCATTTATCGAAGTTCACCTCTCCAATGTGCACGCCAGAGAGGCCTTTAGGCATCACTCCTACTTCTCTGACAAGGCGGTCGGCGTCATCTGCGGTCTCGGCGAACAGGGCTATCGCTACGCCCTGGACTCGGCCATCGCCCGTGTCAAAGCCAGCCAGTAGAAGGGATAGTTCATGGATATACGCAAGATCAAGAAGCTAATCGAACTGGTGCAGGCCTCGGATATTAGCGAACTTGAGATCAAAGAGGGCGAGGAGTCGATTCGTATCTGCCGCCAACTCGCAGCAACAGCCAGCCCGCGCCTTCAGCCAGCTCCAAGCCAAGCAGATGAAGCATCAGGCGAGGCGGAATATGACGAAGATACCCTGCTACGCTCCCCTATGGTCGGCACCTTCTATCTTGCTCCCGCTGTCGATGCCTCGCCCTTGGTGGCCGTCGGCCAACAGGTCGAGCAAGGTGAGCCAGTCTGCATCATAGAAGCGATGAAGATGATGAATCAGATCCAGGCGCCCCATGCAGGCGTGGTTAAGGCCATATTGTGCCAGAGCGGCGATGGCGTCGAATTCGATCAACCTCTGATGGTGATCGAATAACGCGATAACCGGCCTCAGTAGAGGCAATAATGAGGAGACCGTATGCCGCACCCGACGCCAAGACGATTCAATAAGCTGTTGATCGCCAATCGCGGCGAGATAGCGCTGCGCATCATCCGCGCCTGTCGCCAACTTGGCATCAAAACGGTGGCCGTCTACTCCAGTGCCGACAAGCAGAGTGGTCACCTGACACTCGCCGATGAGACAGTCTGTATCGGCCCGGCGCCCGCCAAAGAGAGTTACCTCAACATTGCCGCTATCCTCGCCGCCGCCGATCTCACTCAGGTCGATGCCATCCACCCAGGTTACGGCTTTCTGTCCGAAAATGCCGACTTCGCCGAGCAGGTGATACAGAGCGGCTTTCACTTTATCGGCCCTAAGGCTGACACCATACGCCTGATGGGCGACAAGGTGAGCGCCATCGCCGCCATGAAGGCGGCCGGAGTGCCCACTGTGCCCGGCTCAGACGGTCTACTGGACCATGATGAGGCGCGCACCAAGCAAATCGCCGCTGAGATAGGCTACCCGCTAATCATCAAGGCCACCGCGGGCGGCGGCGGAAAAGGGATGCGTATCGTCGAGGATGAGGCTCAGCTGCTTGCCACCATCACCCTCACCCGCCGCGAAGCCGAGGCAGCCTTTGGCAATAGCGGCGTCTACTTGGAAAAATATCTCACCCGGCCACGCCATATCGAGGTGCAGGTGGTGTGCGATCAACAGGGAAATTGTCTGTCTCTGGGCGAGCGAGACTGCTCGCTGCAGCGGGCCCAACAAAAAGTGATCGAGGCCGCGCCGGCGCCTGGCTTAACGCCCGAGCAGCGCCAGCAAATAGGCCAAAGCTGTATCAAGGCCTGTCAGGCGATCGGTTATCTTGGGGTGGGGACCTTAGAGTTTCTCTATCAAGATGGCGAGTTCTACTTTATGGAGATGAACACCCGCATTCAGGTGGAGCACACCATCACAGAGATGGTCACCGGGGTGGATCTCTTAGCGCTGCAGCTGACTATCGCTCAGGGTGAGCCACTCGAGCTAAGCGAGGCGCAAGTGACCCCCAAGGGACACGCCATAGAGTGTCGTATCAACGCCGAGCATCCGCGCACCTTTACGCCTTCACCAGGACAGATCACTCAGCTGCAGGTACCGGGAGGCCTCGGGGTGCGCTGGGAATCTCACCTCACGCACGGCTATGATATTCCGCCCTATTACGATGCCATGATCGCTAAGTTGATCACTTGGGGGGATGATAGAACCCAGGCAATAGCCCGCATGCGCACCGCGCTGGACGAGCTCATAATCTCAGGTATAGACACTAATGTCCCCCTGCTCAAGGCGCTGCTTGCCGATCCTAAGGTGCAGCAGGGAGAGACCTCGATTCACTATCTGGAAGATACCTTTCTACCTGGAAAATGAATGCTTGTTAGGCTGCAACCCCAATCGCTAGGCCGCCAGGTACCTGTCGATATCCACCTCGTCTATCTGCTCCGGAGCAAGGTAACGCTCGGCGTACTCCAAATAAATACCGCTGGTGAGGAACAGCTTAAACACCTCGGCGTCCACATGTTGATCCAGCACCATCTTATGCAAGATATCGATGGCGACACTCAGGGGCTTGGCCTTCTTATAGGGCCTGTCGGCCGCCGTAAGCGCCTCGAAGATATCCGCCAGCACCAGAATACGCTCGGGGATCGACAGGTCATCACCGCTTAACTTTCTGGGGTAGCCAGTACCTATCAGGGTTTCATGGTGGGTCGAGGCGTAACGGGGCACTCGCGCCAGCTCAGGTGGGAAGGGCAAGTTCTCGAGCATCTTGATGGTACTGGTAATATGTTGATTGATCTTAAACCTGTCCTCAGCAGTCAGGGTGCCGCGGGAGATACTCAGATTATAGAGTTCGCCCTGATTATAGAGCGCCTCGGGTACCGTCATCTTGATACCAAATTTAGGGTCGAACACCTCAGGGCGCTGACGGGCAATCACATGATGGGGCTTATCGGCCAGCAATGGCTCGGTTACCGGCAGGCTCACCTCGGCGTTAAGATCGGGATAATTCAACTCCTCCACGGGAGAGAGGCCGAGGCGGTCATCGAAGTGGCGCTCCCAGGTGATGGTCGACAGCGCCGTTAGCCTGTCGATATCGGCCTGATCCATGAACTCGCCGCCCACATTCGCCCCGGCAACAAAGGCAAAGTCCTCTCTTAACTGCTCACGGCGCGCCTTTAATGCGGTCAGAAACTCGCCCTGACGTTCCGGACTCACCTGACACTGTTTGAGATAGTGGATCTCGGCATCGCGCCACAGCACCTCGAAGCGCATTCGCACCTCGTGGATACGGTTATAGATCACTTCTAACTTACTGCCTTTATCCACGATATGCTCGGGCGTGGTGATCTTGCCGCAATCATGCAACCAGGCGGCGATACGAAACTCCCTGTGCTCATCGGCATTACGAAAACGAAACGCCTTAAAGGCAGGCAGATCCGACTTGGCGGCATATTCGGCCAACATCAGCCCCAGCTCGGGCACCCGATTACAGTGACCCGCGGTATAAGGAGACTTATCATCGATCGCTTGGGCGATCAGCTTGATAAAGGCATCCATCAAGGCCTTATGGTCTTGCTCATGCTGGCGAATAGACTCAGACATATCCACCAAGGAGATCGCCAGTTCATCGATCTCCTTAATATAGGAATCTACCTTAGTGACCTCGTCATAACGGCGATATTTCACCTTGAGGTTTTCCAGCGCCAACAGTTTGATGGGCGTGATAATGGGGGAGGCAAACAGCCAAGAGAAAGGCAGCGCCAGCAACAAGCAGAGGCCAGTGATCAAAATGGATTTCTCCACCTTATCCAGGCTCGAAGCCAACAAGGTATCCCTGGGCACTAAGATGGCGAAATACTCAGTCTCGGCGGTATTTTGCCCAAAAGGGGTGACATAGACAAAGCTCGGCACGCCATTAAGCGTTATCTCGTTTAACTGCTGATGCCTGCTAGCATCTGCGGCGATATCGATAAGCTCCTTGTAAGGTACGACGCCCTGGATGTTTTGAGGTGCGACTCGCTGCCCCTGGGCAAACCACTTATCACGCAGCGCCTGTATCTGAGCCGGGCTGATATGGTCGATCGCCTTATCAATAAGCGCCACCAGCGCGGCATCATCCCTATGCATCACCATGCTAAGGCCCGCCTGAATATCCACAGGGGCATAGTCCAAATCTTCATGAAACTGGAGATCGTCGAGAAAATACTGCTGCGCGGTATAGTGCAGCACTATGCTGTTGTCGATAGCCGCATATACCCGCCCATCTTTAACGGCCTGCAGAATGCCTCGGGTAGATGTCACCTCCACCACCTCTATTTCGGGGAAATACTGCTTGATGATAGGGATGATCGACCACCCCTTAGGAATAGCCACCCGCTTGCCCGCAAGCTCAGCAACATGATGGATCGACGCCTGCCCAGGACGAGTGACGGCGGCAAACGGCATACTAAGATAGGATTGGCTAAAGACCCCCAAAGCGCGGTTCGCCTCGCTATTGAGTACAGAGTGGAGCAGATTGATCTCCCCCGCCCTAAACTTGTCGACAAATTCCGGCCAGGTAAAGCCGTTGTTATAGTTGATGGTCAGCCCTGTCATCTCTGCCACAAGATTGAGCAAATCTATGCTGTACCCCATGGGACGCCCGGCAACAGCAAAATCTATCGGCGGCCAATCGGTTTCATTAGAGGCGATAAGCGCCGGCGTGCTCTGCACCAAAGCTTGCTCCTCTGGGGTGAGTTCGAGTCGCTCAACCCGCGGCCCCTGCTGCTCGGCATCACGCTGACGGTTGGAGGCCACAAGGTCGCCACTAGCGCGATACACATAGACCTCACGGCTTGCCAGCGCCGACTCTCCCAGACTGAGCGAGGCGAGATAATCATCCAGGCTCGACAGGGCGATATCCACCGCTAACACGGCGTCACTATCGGGTAAGCGGATGGAATAGGTAATGCCGGGCGCCTGCAGATTCTGAAACAGATAGGGCTCAGTCTTAAACACCTTGCCGGGCTGGGCATCAATAAACCAGGGACGTATGCTGGCATCATAGTCTGTGGGCTCCATCCGGCTCGCCCGCTGGTTAAACTCGGCATCTAAGTAGTGAAAGGCGCGAATACGCTCCTCCCCCTTCCCCTGAATACTGATGATCACCCAGCGATCTTCCAGCGACGCCTTAAGTTGCCGGCGCACTATGGGGTGGGCGTCGAGATTGACCAGTTCAAACAGATTACCATCCGGGCTGCCGAGATAGATGGCATAGATAAAGTTGGCCGAAAGCATCGCCTGACTAAACACCTGCTTGGCGGCTTTCGTCAGCCCCATAGGCGTATACAGGCCTTCAAAGTTCGCCACCAATTTTGTGGTATTGCTCGCCTGACTGTCGAGCTGCTGCAGATAGCTTGCCGTGCTGTTGGCACTCTGATTATACAGGTGAAGGCTGGACTCGGTGGCCAGTCGCTGACTGAAATAGTACTGTAAGCCGATAGCGACCGAGGCGGTAAACAGCGTCGCAATAATGAAGATGCCCACCACAGTAAAGCGTATGGTTAGCCGTTTGGGTTTCGCTAAGGTGAGGCCCTGCATTCGATATCCTTGTCACGAGAGTATCCTACTCAATGAGTATAACAAGAGATCTGCAGGCCTCACATTCTAGGGAGATAGCATCCTAACCTATCGATTTTAAGGACTTTTTTTACGCCATGATTCCGGCAATTCCACCTGTTGCCATAGCTCATGACAAAGGCTTTCCCCCTGATGCCAATTCCCCTGCTTGAGCCAAGTCACCAGGGCATCACCCACCTCAGGATAGGCGATAGGTTCAGGTTTTGGCGAGCGTAGCCAACGCTTTACCGCTGTCGGGTCAAGCCACTTCATGCTTTCCGCAGCGCCCAGTAACTCCAACGCCGCCACATTGGAAAGCTGCTCAAACTGGCCATGTAGCGGCTTCACCAGCAGCTTTTTACCCAGGGTGAGCGCCTCACTGGCCAGCTCAAAGCCTGCGCTGGCGATCACCCCGCCACACTGGGCCAACTTGGCCTTAAAGCCCTCGCGGTTAAAGCCAGACCAAATCAGATTGTCGGCGCAATCTTTCGGCGCAGCCGAACCATGAAACACAGAGAAACGGTACTCGCCAAAGTCCTTGAGCAGGTGATTGATATCCTCCGGCGACTCAAACGGCAGATAGACCAGAATCTCATGGGAGTTATAGGCCACCACCTCGCTTACCTCGACAAAAGGCGGCAGCAGAGGAAAACCAAAATGATGCCAATGACAGCCCAGTGCCCGCTCGACCGGGGCAAAATAGTTGAGCAACATCTGATTGAACCAGCCGTTGCCCACCTTAGGCACATCGTATTGCAGCGCCGCCTGATGACTCACACCGATAGAGGGCACTCCCTGAAGGCGCGCCGCCCAGGCAGACACAGGTTCAAAATCGTTAAGTACCAGGTCATAACCACCCAAATCCAGGGCGCGTACATCTTTGACTAAGGCACTCAAGGAGTTTTGCAGCGCCGTCCTGGCAATACTGACGCAGCCATTTTGGGTCGCAAAGGTTAGACCTGTTTGGGCGCGATAATCGCCGAAACACTGCATGTCGAAATAACGCTGAGTCTCCCGACCGGAAAAAAAGAAGTCGACATCGACTTGCTGATGTTTAAAAGCCTTAGCCATAACTCTGGCACGACTGAGATGGCCATTCCCTGTGCCTTGCACGCCGTAAAGGATACGCATTTTTTGTGCTGACTCCTGCTAGTGATTTATTGACCGATGAGAGGTAATGCCAGGTAGCAACTCGTCACGCCCAAAAGGGCTCCCGCCAGAATATCCAGCGGGTAATGCACGCCCAAGATGATACGCGAGACACCGATAGCCGTAGCCCAACCAAAGGCGGGCCAGGCAAATGAGGGATAACAGCTGGCGATGGCGCTGGCCATCACAAAGGCCGCCGCCGTATGACCCGATGGCAGACTGAACTTATCTGATGGCTCAAAGGCCAGTGTCAGGCTACCGCCGCCCCGCAGAGACTGATAACAGGGACGGGTACGGCGAATGCTATTTTTAAGCGCGAGATAAAGAGGCAGTTCTAAGATAAAGGCGGCAAGCGCCGTGTTGAATAGGGTTTCCCCTCGTTCGTCCAGCAAGAGCAGGCCGACACACAGATAGAGATAAAAAGGACCGTCGCCCGTGGCCGAAACTAACCTGGCCTTAGGGTTTAGCCCATGAGCTGCGCCATAGGCGTTGATCACGGCAAAGGCCTGACGATCTAGCTTAGCGAGGGTCTGAAACATAAAAGGCTCCGGATCACTTTGATATGATCAGGAGCCTAAAAAATTGCGATGACGCCTAGGTGACATCTAGCCTAAATATTTGTGACAGCTAAGGCTGACTAACTTAAGCTTCGGCGGTATTACCCACTTGGGATTTAGCACGAAACAGCTTCACTAAGTGATAGATATTGATACAAGCGACAAAGGCGTTCATGCCAGCAACTGGCCAGGCTGAGATATAGATCCCGTAGATCACAAACAATGTACAACCGGTAAAGTTAAGACATCTTAGCCAGACTATATCTTTCATCATCAGAGAGATAGCGACCATCACTGAGGCGGAATAACCAATAAGTTCAATTGTGTTTGAAGCTTCCATAAGGCACCTTCTTGAGGCCCTCTGCCGTCCATAAGCTAACTGGGGGATCCGTGCCCCTAAAGCAAGTTAAAGTTAAGTTAATCGTTGACTGACCATATGCTAACAAATTTAGCCCAGACTTGTAATTTAAATACGTTATTTAATGACCTTTGTCATATTTTTTGCACAATTAGAAAGCAATAAAAGAAAGATTACAACAAGTTGGCCAAACGCCGCTATTATCACCAATAGCGTGATTGATAACGCTTTTCTTTTTAAGAATCCCTTATATACTGGCTGGTAACAATATATTGCTGATTTATCCCAGTAAAATGCCTCTCTACAGGAGTATGACTTATGGAATACAACACCTCAGAACTTTGTGACACTTACATTGATGTGGTCGATGTTGTTGAGCCCATGTTCAGTAATTATGGTGGTTGTAGCTCTTTCGGCGGTTCAATTAGCACCATTAAATGCTTCGAAGACAATGGATTAATCGCTGAAGTTCTGCAACAAGATGGCGAAGGCAAAGTACTGCTGGTCGACGGTGGTGGATCACTACGTCGTGCATTGATCGACGCGAGCATCGCCGAGATCGCCGTGGCAAATAACTGGGAAGGCATTATCGTATACGGTTCGGTGCGTGACGTAGACGCACTGGAAGATCTCGACATCGGAATTCAGGCGTTAGCCTCTATCCCTGTCGGCGCCGATGGTCATGGCGTTGGCGAACTGGAGATCCCGGTTAACTTCGGCGGCGTCACCTTCCTGCCAGCCGACCATATCTACGCCGACAACACAGGCATTATCCTGTCACCCGAGCCTCTAGATATCGATTAAGCTAAAGCCCAAAATGGCTTAATGATTTTGGCTTAGCCATTTAATCGTAAAAGGACGACCACAGGTCGTCCTTTTTTGTGGCCTATCGATAGCCCCGCTTCTCTCACAGCAATCAATAGTTGTGTCGAAATATCTTCGACCAGTAAAGAACAGCGTTATCTATTTTTGCCTCAAACTAGCTTGATGTTTAAGGGATAGCTTTAAACCATAGCTTTATGGTGTATCAATTGCCTGCGGCAGGTGCAGAGCAAGGACGCACTAATGTCGTGATCACACAGATCTGAAAGAACGACCTTATGTGCAGATACTGCCTCGGGACGCTATACGTCATACCTGACCGCTTAACGAAAACATCCCTGTTTTCGATACCCTCAGCAGCATCTACACTGGGTTATCTATCTCTTCGATTGAGCCGCATTTGGTCCCCATCATCCTGTCAAAGCTAAGTTGTTTATGGACAAAAGTGAGTTTGAGATTTAGTTTTAACCCACTAGGTTCGGATTAATACTGGTATGGTTAACGCCGGCAGCAGCGGCCGGAGGCGATTGGCGCCTTTTTTGCTGCGAAGCGCAAAAAAGGTGACAAGTGCCGGAGGTCCGTTGCCTGCCCTTGTTAGGCATTGCTAGCCAATACCTTCTGTAATCTTGGTTGGAGAAACCACACACCTAATGGCCACAGCCATATAAGGAATGATGCACTTACTTTTGGTTTCTCTAAGTTCTCGGCTTCTTTTAATAATGTACCAGCATCTGTCATTAGACGAAGCATAGTAACAAGAAAAACGATACCAATTGGAAGAATAATAAACTGGAAAGGTATCTCTTTGAAGAAGGCTGCTAAATACGGTGCGACCATAAATACACATACAGAGAATAGTCCCAATGTAGATAGAACTTTAGGCTTAACCTGACTTTTTCCTGTTGCTCGAGACAATTCACTATTAATAGAATAAAGCCAAGTGAATATTACAACTGCAGCTATCAAAAAGCCTAAACCTTTGAAAGGCATTAGTACAACCATCAAGATTGAAGAAACGACCAATAGAAGAAAGACCTTCCATGAGTCCAATGTTGCTAAAGTGTGCATACTTTCTCCTGCCTAACGCTGCCAGCAGCGGCCGAGTGAAACGAGGTCCAGCGACCGTAGGGAGCGAGGCTGACTGGCCTTGTTATGTTATTTTAGTTTAAACCCATGTCTTTCCATGCGTAGTACATACCTTGATTAAAACAATGACTTATATTTTTACCATTTGCCCAAGGAAACTTACTGGAGAACACTTTAGCAAATTCTTTTTCGCTAGTTTGTCTGCCGTGTATTTCAGCCATTGAGTAGACTTGATCATGGCCGAATTTCATTGCCTCTTGGACAAGAAAGTTATAATGATCAAGTTCTTTCTCAGTTAACTGTGGGTGCGCTTTAGCGAGCCTACCTTGAACAGGTTGAAGCCAATCTTTGCCCCAAGCCATAGCCAAATGAAAAGCCTCGTTCAGAAGCTCTTCATCTGTGTACTCTTTTTTACGAAATGGCCAGATCATCTTCATTCACATAACGCCCCAAGCAGGGGATTTTATGAGCGTTTTTCAGCGAGTAAAATTCCCGCTGACTTGGCTTGTTAGGGTTACTTTTTAAAAAAGCGAACATATACCAACCTGAAAATTGTGACCATGACCAAAAGCGCAATAAGTATTACAACCCCTGCTGATTCACGAGAGTCCATAATTGGACTACCAAACCCAATAAACTTAGTTTGCTGATCAGTGCACGCGCCTGCACCTACCCAATTTTGCATGAGCGTACCACCACATAATGTAAAGGTACTGATAGTCTTCAATGCTAATGAAACAATTACACCGAAAACTACAAGTAAGACTGCAAACCGTTTAATTTTCAAATCCCCTTGTAACCCTAACGCCCCGATCACCGGGCCAGCGTAGTGGAACAAATATTGTGGTAAAAGAGCGCAGCGATACCACAATATTTGTGGAGCGTAGCTGGCTCCGCGTGCATCGGCTTGTTAGAACTCTGACCCATTTAAACCAAAAGACATGGCTAGATTACCCAATACAGGCACTATTGTCGGCCCGTCGTTGTTACCATAATTGAATACAACGCAATTTTCATAGCGCTCTAAAACAAACGGTCTATTCAATTCGTCAGATCCATATATTTCTTCGACCTTCGAGATATATGGTTCCAAATCAGCTTCACCGATAGCCTCGTGACTACCCACTTTGGCAAACCCAGAAGACACATCAGACATCTTGATTTTCTTCTTCTTTCTTTTCGCGGGAGAGTCATAATCACTCGCCCATTTCCAGACAAGCATATTTCGGCTCATATCTATCTCTATTAAGTTCTAACAGCTTATTAGTGCGCATGCGCGTTTACCTCGTTGGATCAGTGAAAACGCGCACAGTTAACTATTTGTATGTAATGAACTTATCAACATTTTGCTAAATACACCATCTGGAAAAACGCGCACGAATACAGGATGAAAATCGTTCAAAATCCTTATGATTTTAATATGACTGTATACTTATCCAGTTTTTGATGGGAAGTAGTGAATTACATCACGCGGGTGTAGCGATGAAAATTGCTAGGCCAGAAAGTCGGTTCGTTACTGATCCACCGACAATTTGGTAGCTCATTTTGGGGCAAAACCAAGCCTGCTTTTTGTTCCCCGTCTTCTTAGACGCCAAATCGAAGAAACGTTAGATACCAAGTGTAGATACACTGGTGAGCTTCCGTGACAGGGCCAAAAATGTTCCCTACATTTTTTGGCATTCCCTACATCCATGTAGGTCAGATACCATCGTCGAGCCTACAGGGAGCGTACTTGCGGCGTCTCACAAGGGTATCTGCACATCCCTCGCCGGGCAGGCGATATGTAACGGTGAAGGTGCGACCTTCAAACACCTCCCAACAAGCATTCAGCTAAACGCTACAACGAAAAACAAACCAGGTTTCCTCTCGCGTTCATTAAAGCTAAATCGAAGAGGCGTTAGATACCCAGTGTAGATACGGCTGTGACCTTCGTCGTCAGGGCCAAAAATGTTCCCTACATTTTTTGGCATTCCCTACATCCATGTAGGTCAGATGCCATCGTCGAACCTACAGGGAGCGTACTTACGGCGTCTCACAAGGGTATCTGCACATCCCTCGCCGGGCAGGCGTTAAATAACAATGAAGGTACGACCTTCAAACATACACCCAACAAGCATACTGCCTGGGGCTATCACCCAAACTTTACAACTATAATCAAAACTTACCCACCCAAAATCTAATCCAAAAAACTGAAATTTGTGCAGCCCACAAAAAAATCAAACCTTCCTGAATTTTATCCATTAAAATTACCCCACCTTTGCATCAACAACTAAAAACAGAACCCATAATGCAAACCCTAATTCCATTTACTGCCGAGCGTTGCCAGGGCTTTGTCGCCCAGCGCGAGGGCGAGACCAAGATAGGCCAGACCCTTCACTGCTACGAGGGCAAGGGCTCCCTAAGCGAACACTTAGAACAGGCAAAGGCCAATGGCGCTCGTTTTGCCATCCTAGGCATTGGCGAAGATATCGGCCCTCGCGCCAATTTGGGCCGCGGCGGCGCCATCGACGGTTTCGAAGCTGCCATGGCGCAGTTCTGCAATTTTCAATCGAATCAGTTTCTCGATGGCAGCCACTGCCTGGTGCTGGGGCAGATTGCCACTGACGATCTTCAATTGCCCGAGGGTAGCAGCGCTAAGACCCTGAGAGAGCATGTCGACAAGCTCGATGAGCGAGTGATAGATGTCGTCAGTCAGGTAATGGAAGCAGGGGTAGAACCCATTGTAATAGGTGGCGGTCACAACAATGCCTACGGCCTCTTGATGGCCACCAAGAAGGTAACCGGCCGCCCGGTTGCTGCCGTTAACTTAGATCCTCACTCAGACTTTCGCCCGCGAGAAGGCCGCCACAGCGGCAATGGTTTTAGCTATGCCGCCGCCAGCGGCGCCTTAGGTCACTACCATGTGCTCGGGCTGCACGAGCTAAAAAACAGTCAGCAGACGCTGGAGCAGCTAAGTGCCTTCGGCGGCAAGTGGCATACGCTGCAGTCTATCTGGGTGAGACGTGAGATCAGCCTGGAGCAAGCAGTCAAAGAGATAGTCAATGATTTAAGCTCCAGCGATCTGCCGGTAGCGCTGGAGTTAGATCTCGATGCCATCATCAATATGCCCAGCAGCGCCTCGACGGCGGCGGGGATTCCTCTGCTCGATGCCCTCTACTATGTGCATCAGATAGCGCGCAAAACCCCTACCGCTTACCTGCATCTCGCCGAGGCGGCGCCAAGCTGTCACGTTGCTGGCGTCGAAGCCGGTCGCCGAGAAACCGGCCAGAGCATCAGCGAGCTAATTTACGCCTATATTCAGGGTCGTATGATGCAACACCCCTTGGGATAAGCCGCTCAGCGCATTTGGCATATTGCTAATATTATGCTGTAATGCGCTCCTCAATTTTGAAACTCTGCGCTATCACGCATTTTTTGATAAATTGTGCACGGTTTATTTACATCGATCACAGAGTGATAGACCAATGATTCAGCAATTCGAGTCAATCACATACACTCGCGGTTAATCGCAGCAATAAACAGGAAACAGTAATGTCAGAGGGCAGCTCAAACAGTACCCACTTTGGATATAAAACGGTCGATGCAGAGAAAAAGGCAGATCTCGTTGCCGACGTCTTTCACTCAGTCGCCGCCAAGTACGACATCATGAACGATGTGATGTCCTTTGGTATTCATCGCCTTTGGAAACGTTTTACCATTGAGAGTGCCGGTGCACGCCCGGGCATGAAGGTACTGGATCTCGCCGGTGGCACAGGCGATCTGACCGCTAAGTTTTCCCATATTGTGGGCAACACAGGTCAGGTGACTCTTGCCGACATCAATGATTCCATGCTGAAAGTGGGTCGCGAGAAGCTGCGTAACCGTGGCGTTGTGGGCAATGTTAACTATGTGCAGGCAAATGCCGAGGCACTGCCCTTCCCAGACAACCATTTCGATATCATCACCATCGCATTCGGTCTGCGTAACGTGACAGATAAAGATTCGGCGATACGCTCAATGCTGCGAGTGCTTAAGCCGGGCGGTAAACTGCTGATCCTGGAGTTTTCCAAGCCACAGCATGATCTGATGCGTAAAATTTACGATATCTACAGCTTCAAGGTGCTGCCTAAGATGGGCGATATTATCACCCAGGACGCCGGTAGCTATGAATACCTGGCCGAATCTATCCGTATGCACCCGGACCAGGAAACCCTTAAAGGTATGATGGTCGACGCCGGTTTTGAGCAGGTGGAATACACCAATATGACAGACGGTATCGTCGCCCTGCACAAGGGTTATAAGTTCTAATAGCGTTTTGAATACCCATGCTTATATCGAAAGAGGCCCCGAACATTCGGGGCTTTTTTGTTGTCGCCTGTTTAGGGCCTGTTGATCTTTGCTGTTTGTTTTTGCAGCAGTTTGTAGGTGATTTATACAAGGCAGAGCCTGTGCCGTGTAGTATGCTACACAAACGGGCGATAACGCTGTAAAAGTGGCCTACAAAAGCTGCCCAACGGGTTCATCTAAACCCGCACTGCACTTGATGAAAGGCTTCCTGCCTTTCACCGCAGGCGGTCAGCGACACTGTTAGAAATCGTTCCAGACGATTTCTTTGTTGTTCGCCATTCACATAGAGTAACTATGCTTCATGGCTCTCGCCTCGCGCAAAACGCGTTTAGATTGAACAAAAATTAAACTTGAAAGTTCAACAGACCCTAACCACCTCGCCGCAATCTCACTGAATAAATGACATTTTTACCTAGCCCTTTTGCCGCCAGTTTAGTGTAGAATAGCGACACCTTTGCGCTGTCATCATTTGATGACTAGCCCAGCAGCCAACGATTCATAGGTCTTAGGTAACGCATGAAACGTGAAATTGCATTGCTGATCTGTGCGGGCCTAGAAACCGCACTCAAACAAGTGACTCAGCAGTCTCCCGGCGCCTACGCCAAACTCCACAATTTGCAGGGGCGAGTACTCTGTCTCGAACTCAGCCAACTGAGCTGGCCCATCTATCTGCTGTTTGCCAAGGAGATCCAGGTCTTCAGCCAGTATGATGGCGAGGTGACCACTAAGGTCAATGCCGATCTGACTACCCTGTACCGCCTCACCGAAGGCGCGAATCTCACTGAATTGATCAAGCAAGATAAGCTGACTCTGGAAGGCGATCTCAACCTATTACAGAGCTTTAGCCACTTTATGCAACAGGTGGAGTTTGACTTTGCCGAGCCTTTATCTCGCTATATCGGCGATGCGCCAACCCACCTGGTGACACAGGGTGCCAGGCAATTAAAGCAACAGGTGAGTCAAGTGCTCTCAAAGAGTTGGGACCATATGGGACAACTGACCTCTGAAGAGTATCGCCTGAGCCCACACAAGCTAGAACTTGTGCATTTTAGTGATAGAATCGAACAACTTGAGGCCGATACCGACGCCTTAAGCCAACGGATTGAGCGACTCATAAACAAGGCAAACAGCAACAGATGACAATCAAAAGCATGCGGCGTGCATACCAAGTCGTAAAGACGGGGCTTCAATATGGTTTGGATGATCTTATCCCCGCTAAGCTCAAACCCTGGTATTTCAGGCTGTTGCGCTGGAGCTTCTTCTGGTTAACCAACCAACATAAAGATAAGGTGGGCGGCGAACGCCTCAAGCTGGCAATGCAGGAGCTGGGCCCTGTCTACATCAAATTCGGTCAGATGCTCTCGACTCGCCGGGATCTACTCAGCGATGAGTGGGCCGAAGAGCTCGCCATGTTGCAAGACAGGGTGCCACCGTTCGATTCTGGCATCGCCCGAGCCCAAATTGAGGCCGAACTCGGCGCGCCCATAGAGACCTATTTCGATAATTTTTGCGACACCCCGCTGGCCTCGGCATCTATCTCTCAGGTACATACCGCCACCCTTAAGTCTAATGGGGAAGAGGTGGTGCTCAAGGTACTCAGGCCCAATGTGGAAGAGAAGGTCCACGCCGATCTACAGCTGATGACCCAAAGCGCACAGGTGCTGGAAACCCTGCTGGGTCAGGGCAACCGCCTGCGTCCAGCCGAGGTGGTGGAAGACTACCGCACCACCATAGAAGGTGAACTCAACCTCAAGCTAGAAGCACTCAACGCCATCAAGCTCAGAAACAATTTCATTGACTCGGGCGCCCTCTACATCCCTAAGATGTACGAAGAGTTTTGCTTTACCCGCCTTATTGTCATGGAGCGCATCTATGGCGTCCCCGTATCTGACAGGGCGGCACTGGAAGCCCAAGGAACCAACCTCAAGCTGTTGGCCGAACGCGGCGTAGAGCTCTTCTTTACCCAGGTATTTCGCGACAACTTTTTCCATGCCGACATGCATCCCGGCAACATCTTTGTCAGCACTGAGCATCCCGAGGATCCCTTCTACATAGGGCTGGATTGCGGCATCATGGGTACGCTCACCGAGCAAGATAAGCGCTACCTGGCAGAGAATTTCCTCGCTTTCTTTAACCGCGACTATACCCGTATCGCCCAGCTTTATATCGAGTCGGGTTGGGTCGCCGCCGACACAGATCTGGTCGCCTTCGAGCAAGCCATTAAAGTGGTGTGTGAACCCATGTTTAACAAGCCGCTGGATGAGATCTCCTTCGGCCATGTGCTGCTGGAGCTGTTTCGCACCGCGCGTCGCTTCGACATGGTGGTGCAGCCTCAATTAGTCCTGCTGGAAAAGACCCTGCTTTATATCGAAGGACTGGGGCGTCAACTCTATCCTCAGCTGGATCTCTGGCAAACCGCTAAGCCTTTCCTGGAAAGCTGGATGGACGAACAGATGGGCCCTATGGGAATGGCGAAGAAGATCAAGAAGCAATTCCCCTACTGGACAGATAAGCTACCCGAGCTACCCGAACTCGTGTATGACAACCTGAAAATGGGCAAAAATTTTGTTAATAGCCAGAACCAGTTGCTGGATCGCTACCTAAAACAGCAACAAAAAGCCCATAAAAGTAACTACCTTTTAATCACATCGGCAGTTTTAGTGATCTGTGGCAGTATTTTGTTTTCTCAAAACGCTACACTATGGGCCTCTTACGCTTGTATCGGCATCGGTGCAACCCTTTGGTTACTCGGATGGCGATCTAGACCAAAGAATCGCAAATTTTAGCTAGCACTAAATAACCAAAGGGTCATAATAGGACCAGTATTACATCAAGAGGAAAGTTACATGGGTGGCATCAGTATTTGGCAACTTCTTATCATTGCTTTAATCGTAGTTTTGCTTTTCGGCACTAAGAAATTGCGCTCTTTAGGTGGTGACCTCGGTGGTGCTGTTAAGGGCTTCAAAAATGCAATGTCTTCAGAAGAAGAAAAGAAGGCTATCGAAGACACCAGCGCAGAAAAAACTGCTCAGACTGACGAAAAGAAGACTGAGTCCAAGGACAAAGAACAGGCGTAATTCCTTATGTTCGACGGTATCGGCTTTATGGAGCTACTGTTGATTGGTATTTTGGGGCTGGTTGTACTTGGCCCCGAAAGACTACCGGTCGCGGTTCGCTCAATTTCAGGCTGGATTCGCGCCATGAAACGCATGGCGAACTCGGTTAAAGATGAACTGGAACAAGAGCTTAAAATTGAAGAGCTGCATGCAGATCTCAAGAAGGCAGAAAGCCAGGGCTTAAAAAACCTCTCTCCCGAGTTACAGGATTCAATCGATCAATTAAAAGAAGCAGCCCAATCTGTTAATCGTCCCTATAAGGTAGAAGAGAAAGCCAATGGCAGCGACAATGCCGCCAGCGAGGCGAAACCTGCAGAGACCACTACAGCCAAGGCCAGCAATTCAACCGAAAAATCTGACGGGTAGTTCATGTCGCAACAACAGCCGTTAATCAGCCACTTGCTTGAGTTACGCAACAAGTTGCTCAAGGCCATTGGCAGTGTCCTTCTGGTCTTTATCTGCCTGGTCTACTGGGCAAACGATATCTATCACTACATGGCAACGCCGCTAATGCAGGCATTGCCAGAAACCAGTAGCATGATCGCTACCGATGTGGCAGCTCCCTTCTTTGCTCCCTTTAAACTGACATTGGTCTTGTCATTTTTTATCGCTATTCCCTATGTTTTGTTCCAGATCTGGTCTTTTATCGCCCCAGGCCTGTACAAACATGAGAAGCGTTTGATGCTACCCCTGCTTACCAGCAGCACCATACTCTTCTATCTGGGTATTGCCTTCACCTACTACATCGTCTTTCCAGTGGTGTTTGGCTTCTTCACCAGTGTTGCGCCAGAAGGTGTGCAAGTGGCGACCGATATCAGTAGCTATCTGAGTTTCGTCCTTAAACTCTTCTTCGCCTTTGGCCTGGCCTTTGAAATTCCCATTGCGGTGATTCTACTCTGCTGGGCAGGTGTTACGACGGTCGAAGATCTTAAGGCCAAGCGTCCCTATATTGTTGTCGGCGCCTTCGTCATAGGCATGCTGCTGACGCCGCCAGACATCATCTCGCAAACCATGTTAGCCATTCCTATGCTGATATTGTTTGAAGGGGGATTGATTGCCGCGCGTTTCTACAGTAAAAAGGACTCTGACGAAGACGAGCTCACCGAGCAAGACAGCCCTGAGTAGTAATAAAACAGAACCTTGCGTTAAGCTAGCCGTCAACGGATAGCTTAACGCTATTTATTACCCGCATTTTGCCCTGTCTCGCCGTGAGCTCTCCATAATAAAAAGGAACTCTATATGCGCTTACGTTTTGCGGCAACAACCAGTTGGCTAGCCCTCTCCACTCTGCTTTTTTCACTGAATGCCTCTGCTGGTATTGAGCAACAACTCAGCCAATGTGCGGCTAAACAAGACAAGCTAGACAGATTAATCTGCTACGACACCCTGGCGGCTAAAGTAGGCAAGGCGCCTAAGCACAGCATGAATGTCACGCCCGTAGCGGCACCCGCACATCAGCCTAAACCAGCTCCTAAGGCTAACGCCGTTGTGGCTAGCACACCTGCCGCCACAGTAGCCACTGCACAAGCTGCAGAAGAGAGCTTTGGTAAGGTCTATAAGGAAGAGAAAGCCGAGCTCGACAAGATTGAGTTAACCGTCAAGTCGGTCAAGAAAAACCCACATGGTATTTTAACCATCACCTTCGATAACGGCCAGGTGTGGAAACAGAACGACACTAACCGCTTCAAGGTTAAGGCTGGCGAATCTGTGTATATCAAGAAAGGCGCACTAAGCTCTTTCCTCTTGGGTAAAGATGACACCAACTCTACCATTAGGGTTAAACGCCTCGAATAATGCCGAGTTATATAGACATAGCTGTCAACCTAGTTGGCAGCCCATTAGAAAAAGAGTGTGATACGCTCATAAATGATGCGGCGGCCCAAGGGGTTTCGCCGCTTATTGTTATTGGTTCCAACCTGCCAGAGAGCGAGCAAGCCATCGACTTTGCTGCCCGTTACCCGAAAGCTCTCTATACCACGGCGGGAGTGCATCCCCATCACGCCAGTGAGTGGGAGGTATCTAGCGCCAAGCAACTCAGGCAATTGGCAAGACAAACAGGCGTGGTGGCCATTGGCGAATGTGGCCTGGACTATAACCGGGACTTCTCACCCCGGCCAAAACAGCGCGAGGCCTTCGAGGCGCAGCTTGCACTGGCGGTCGAGCTCGAAATGCCGGTACTTATGCATGAGCGTGATGCCCACGACGATTTTGCGTCGATATTGCAGAGCTATCGCCCTCAGCTCAAAGGCGCATTATTACACTGCTTTACCGGCAACCGTGCCAGCTTAGAACGCTATATCGAACTGGATCTGCACTTAGGCATCACAGGCTGGGTGTGCGACGAACGGCGCGGTCAGGAGCTGGCCGAGTTGGTAGCCGATATTCCAGCCCAGCGCATCATGATAGAAACTGATAGTCCCTATCTGCTGCCGCGAAGCATGCGCCCCAAACCCAAGTCGAGCAAGAACAAACCTCAGTATCTGCCCTATATCAGTCAAACCATAGCAGCACTGCGAGGCGAGAATGCCAACGCCTTTGCCCGTCAGGCCTATCTCAACAGCTGTGAGTTTTTCGGCCTGGAAGCAGACTATGAGCCAATTTAAGCTGCTCTTGCTGTTGCTCACTATAAGCTTTCCTGGCATTGGCCTAGGCGAGTCACTGTTGGCGGTCAACAAAGATCAGTCTATCGAGCTCTCTTCTTGGCTCTACTATGTACAAGATGACAAACTCACCCACATAGATCAGGTAAGTCGGCTCAGTTCCAGCCGCTGGCAAAGACTTTCACCTGAGTTTAATCAACACCTTGGGGTCAAGCCCTTCTGGGTCAAGGTCAGCCTATACAACGCCACAGAAATCCCGATGCAGCGTTACCTTAAACTGGCTAACCCTCACCTGGATGAGATAAACCTTTACCACCAACAAAAGGGTAAGCCGACGGTTCACCTGGAGATGGGCGACAGCCATCCGTTTCATCAGCGCCCTATCATCAACAATGACTTTCTCTACCGATTCGAGATGCCCCCCGAGGCGATACACACTTTCTATATTCGCGTTGCTACCCAAGGCAGCGCCAATCTGCCTATCTCATTGCTATCGGCTGATCATATCGTTAATGCCACCGAAACCCAGTCTCTCTATCAAGGATTTCAGCTAGGCGCCCTGATGGCTATCGGCCTGTTCAGCCTGTTTATTGCGCTCACCTCGCGCTCCTACAGTTACAGCTACTACTCTGGCTATGTGTTATCTGTCACCCTATTGGTGGCGACCCTGCACGGCCTGTCGTTTCGTTATCTGTGGCCCAATTGGCCCACCTTGCAGGCGATCATGATCCCCATACTGATCCCGATCGCATTGACCTTTGTGTTGATGTTTTCCGAGAAGGTCCTGCAGCTAAAATACCATAACCTCAAAATGCTGAGGCTCTGCCGTTACAGCGCCGCCACAGCGCTGTTTCTCACCTTAGTCACCCCTTTCTTAAGCTACTCGGTGGCCCTTAAGCTCAATATCATCGCCGTATTGTTCACCACCAGCATGCTGATGCTGATCGCCATCTTGCTGAGCCTTCGAGGTCATAAGCTGGCCAGACTCTACACACTCGCCTGGTCGGGTATGATGGCAGGCTCCTTTATCACCGCCTTGATGTATCTCGGGGTGATCTATCTGCCCATCATGCACCAGACACCTATCATGATTGGCCTGACTTTTGAGATCGTATTCATGGCCGCGGTACTGGCCATTCGTTATAACGATGAACGTAAAGCCAAACAGAAGATCCAGCAAGAAGCCCTGCTTCAGGCCCAGCGCATTCGTCAGGCTCGTGAAGAAGCATTGAAAATCGAAGCCGACAGCAATGAGCGCCTTGAGCAGATGGTACAGGAGCGTACTTTAGAGCTTGAGATCGCACTTCGTGAATTAAATGAGGCCAACCAGAAACTTACCGAACAAAACACTGTCGATAGTCTCACAGGCGTGAAAAACCGTGCCGCCTTCGAAAAACGACTGCAGGCCGAAGGACGCTTGAGTCGTCGACAAGAGACACCGCTGGCCATCTTGATGATAGATATCGACCGGTTTAAGGCCATCAACGATACCTATGGCCATCTGGCAGGCGATCAGGCGCTCAAGACCATTGCCCAGGCGCTAAAAGCAAAATTAAGGCGGCCAAGTGATCTGGTGTCACGTTTCGGTGGGGAAGAGTTTGCTATGATACTGCCCAATACCTCCTCGGAGGGAGCAAGGCAAGTGGCTGAATTAATGCGCAACACTGTATGCCAATTGCCACTCACCTGGGAAGAACAGGCTATTCCGCTCACCATTAGTATCGGGATCTGCGCCGAAATTATTGTCGATGATCAGCATACTCAATTGCTGGTCGACCAAGCAGACAAGGCACTCTATCGTGCCAAGAATGAGGGCCGAAATCGCGTTTGCGTCTATTCGCCCGAAATCGAAGAATTAAATTAACTGACTTAGCGGCTACGCCTCATCCTTGGATGAGCTTTGCAGTGTGTAGCCCAATAAAGCAAACAAGCCTAAATTAGGAGTCGAATGTGAACATCATTACCAGTGCTTTCCCTCAGCGCAGAATGCGCCGCATGCGTAAACACGATTTTAGTCGCCGTCTGATGGCCGAAAACCAGCTCTCGGTAAACGACTTGATCTACCCTATGTTCGTGCTCGAAGGTAATAACCGTACTGAGCAGGTCGCCTCTATGCCTGGCATCGAGCGCTACTCTATCGATCTATTGCTCAAAGAGGCAGAAGAACTGGTCAAACTGGGGATCCCTCTGGTGGCCCTCTTCCCTGTGACCCCAGCCGAGAAGAAAACACTCATGGCCGAAGAGGCCTACAATGCCGATGCATTGGCCCAGCGTGCAGTACGCGCCCTGAAAGAAGCCTTCCCTGAGCTAGGCGTGATGACTGACGTGGCGCTAGACCCTTTCACCACCCATGGTCAAGATGGCATCATCGACGATAGCGGTTATATCCTTAACGACATCACCACAGAGATCCTGGTCAAGCAGGCACTGTCGCACGCCGAAGCGGGTGCAGATATCGTCGCCCCATCTGACATGATGGACGGCCGCATTGGCGCTATCCGTCAAGCCCTGGAAGCAGCTGGTCATGTGAACACCCAGATCATGGCCTACTCGGCCAAGTACTCTTCTAACTACTATGGTCCTTTCCGCGATGCAGTTGGCTCTGCTGGCAACCTCAAAGGCGGCAACAAGCATAGCTACCAGATGGATCCAGCCAACAGTGATGAAGCGCTACACGAAGTGGCCCTGGATATTCAGGAAGGCGCCGACATGGTCATGGTTAAGCCTGGCATGCCATACCTGGACATAGTTCACCGCGTGAAGACAGAGCTCGCCGTACCGACTTTCGCCTATCAGGTGAGCGGTGAGTACGCCATGCATATGGCAGCCATCGAAAATGGCTGGTTAGCAGAAAAGGCGATCGTGATGGAGTCACTCCTGTGCTTCAAGCGCGCCGGTGCCGATGGCATTCTGACCTACTTCGCCAAACGCGCCGCACAGTGGCTAAAAGAAGCTGAAAATAAGTAAGCTCAATCGCCCGTGATAATAAAAAAGCCAGTTGCAAATAACTGGCTTTTTTATGACGCTATTCTAGCGGCTCTTGTAATGACTGTAGACCATAAAGCCCAACAGACCAACAAAGAGCGCAATGGGGAACCAGGTATTAATACTGAGCACAAACTCCACTTGGGAATCTTTATGTATCCCAGTGGTATACATAAACTGCCTTACTTTTGAGAGAGATAGATAGTCGTTCCAGATACTCACCAGTCCCATCAATTGAATACAGGAGATCACAAACAAAATCTTACTCTGCTTGGTGTTGGTGCTTTCCATACGACGCTGATAGGAACGCTCAAGGTAATCTTTAAATGACGCCACATAAGATTGCGCATTATCGAGCGCATTACATATATTCCATTTACTCTCCATCGGTACATAAATCTTGTCATTATCAGACTCAAACAGAGACTTCATGTCCTGATTCTGGATCCTAAGCAGTTCGAACTTATTGATATATTCGTCGATCACCACACGATTCTTTTCAATACTCTTGTTGCGATCATCGATTAGGATGCGACGATTGAGCTCATCCATGAGATTGATGAAGTAAGCCGTGGAGAACCACATATATTGAATGTGGTATTGAATCGGGAAGAACCTATGGTAGTAACTTCTATCATTAGAAATAATCGAATGAAAGCGACTGTAAAAACGGTAACTGACCTTGTCGTTATCTAGAATGATGGTCTGATTATAGGAAACACGTTCGGCCTGGGTATTACAGTTAAATATGGCTTCTTTCAGCCCTTGATTAGCCGCGTCGGCTTGATAGAAGAAGGTGATATTCCCCGTATTATTAAGCAGCTTCACCTCATGATTACGCTTATTATCAATCAGCTTAAGACATTCAATTGTCTTCATCTTCGCTAGTTCAATTACCTGAGATGCCCAAACGCTGATCTGACTATCATTATGCTCTTTAACCAATAGGTTACGCACAGTGTTATAGAGATTATTCTTATCTTGATCCTTATAATCCGTGCCTAATAATTGCATCAATCGAGCTTCTTCAAACTCGAATACCAGCTCGTAAACCAGAATAAAGCTGTAGAGACGATAATCGAAAATCAGATCGAACTTACACTCCTTGGGAAGCAAGTTGTCAGAAATATCAAATTCATCGTTAACCCAGAACATTGACTGTGCGAGATCAGCCTTCAGTAACTGTCCCGATACCGGCGTCCTAGTAGAAGAGAGAATCGACTTAAAATTTTTGCTTCTGGTATGGATTTTTAAGAAGGAGTTAATCCAATCGATGCTTGGCTTAACATCCATATTTGCGCTGAAGAATTTCTTGATATTACGATTATTCGTCAGTGCCGCATCAAAGGTGTCAACACCGAGTTCTAGCGGCTGAACACACATCACCGAAGTTTTAACCATTTACAAAAAATCCTTTACTGGGTTATTTACATAGGCTTCTGGTAGCGGCTCGTTGCGATAATCAATCGTTAGTTCCTCTCCCGCCACAATCTTTCTCAAGGTCACTATACGCAGCGGTTCGCGCTTGAGCTCGACATTAGGCGTGCGACTGTGATTGATGTAACTATACTTGGTTCTAAAAGGCCTAACCAACAGCTTATCTGCCCCTAAGTAATTACATTCCATAAAGATATAATTTTTATAAGCTAGGATATTTGGCGCAACCAACGCCTCTATCTTCTCATAATGCTCAATGGTGAGAACCTGACCATCGAGCACACATAGCTCCTGCCCCGCTTCAAAGCCGGACTCTTGGCAAAATAAGCCGAACCCATGTAGTTCACTAACATCAATTTGGGTGTCGGCAATATTATCTACAACCACACTGCGAACAAACTGCAGATCTTGGGTCACATCCATATTCAGTTCCTCTGACAACGATTGAGCCCTGCCCTGATGAGATGAATTGATCATCCCGCTCTGTCTTAAAGTGATTTTTATACAATAACTTATCTATTATTCAATCACATTTCCACTGCAATAACCCAATCTTAGGTCAACAAAATTACACTCAATGGATAGAGCTCGAGTAACCTTTCACTTGCAGCCTGTATCACTAGCGCCTCTAAGCCAGTGACGTAAGCCTTAAAAAGCAAAATAAGAAGAAAAAGACGATCCAATGGGGAGAAGAAAGAGATCGACTGTCAGCGCGGTGAAAACAAAAAAGCCACCGTCATTGGTGGCTTAATTGGCGATATGGGCACTAAAGCAGATAATCGATACCCAGAGCCAGAAACAGGGTCATACCTGCCCAGTTATTGTTTAAGAAGGCCTGCAGACAAGGAGCGCGCCGGCGATCGAAGATCAACTTCTGCTGATAGAGGCTAAAGCCGATAAAAGTGAGGATCCCTAAGGCAAATACCAAGCCGCGATCGGCACTGAGGCCCGCCATAACAAAACAACCAAGGGCGGCCAACTGGAACAAGCCGATGATCTGACGATCGAAGCGGCCAAATAGAATCGCCGTCGACTTGATGCCTACCTTAAGATCGTCGTCGCGATCCACCATGGCATACATGGTGTCGTAAGCCACAGTCCAGCACCAGTTAGCGGCAAACAGCCACCAGGCTTCTACCGGTACTGTGCCGAGTTGCGCCGCATAGGCCATAGGAATCGACCAGCTCCACACCACGCCGAGGAACATCTGCGGCATATTGGTGAAACGCTTGGTAAAGGGATAGATGATGGTCAGTATGATGCCGATAAAGGAGAGCTGCACCACCAAGGGGTTAAGCATCAATACCAGGCCAAAGGCCAACAGGCCCAACACCACAAACAGGATAAGCGCTTCTTTGACCGTCACTTCACCGCTGGCTAGAGGACGGCTCTTGGTGCGCTCTACATGGGAGTCTAGCTTACGGTCGGCATAATCGTTGATAATACAGCCACAGGCGCGCATCACCACTACGCCAATGACGAAGATGATCAACACCTTAAGATCTGGCATGCCTCCGGCCGCTAACAGCAGTGCCATCAGACACGGCCATAACAACAAAAAGGTACCGATGGGGCGATCCATCCGTGCCAGACGCAAATAGGCGTCTAATTTATCCCTTAACCTCATTTTTTAGGCTCTCCTAACGACTGCTTTGGCCTTTGATTTTTGTGGGCAAGCTCATCAATATCCTTTGGCATTATGACTGACGCCCTAAGAGTTTCAAGCGCTTTATCTGCCTTGGCTTATAGGGTTTCCAATCTTGCATAGGCGACCACCAGCCACTTGCTGCCGACATCGAGAAAATCCACCTGAACTCTGGCCTGGGCACCGCTTCCTTCGAAGTTAGTCACAGTGCCTTCACCAAACTTAGGATGGTTCACTCGCTGACCCAGATTAAAACCTGAATCATTGAACGAAGCCTGTGCCTGACTGAATCTATTACTACTGGCCGGTGCCGACACACTGGTCTTCATGCGGATCTCCTGCACGTAATCACCAGGGATCTCCTTGATGAAACGTGACGGACGGGCATAGTTTTCCCGGCCGTAAATACGGCGTGATTCGGCGTAGGTAATATAGAGCTGTTTCATGGCGCGGGTCATGCCCACGTAGCAAAGGCGGCGCTCTTCATCGAGTCTATCGCCCTCATCCATCGCCATCTGACTCGGGAAAATCCCCTCCTCGACACCCGCCATAAAGACCATAGGGAACTCCAAGCCCTTGGCCGAGTGCAGGGTCATCAGCTGCACCGCATCGGTAAAGGCATCTGCTTGCCCCTCACCGGCTTCGAGCGCCGCATGGGATAGGAAGGCGTTGAGCTCGCCCATATCTTCGAGATCTTCTGGCATCACAAAGGTGCGCGCCGCAGTGACCAGTTCCTCTAAGTTTTCCACCCTGGCACGGGCCTTCTCGCCCTTCTCCGCCTCATACATGGCCTTGAGCCCTGAGGTTTGAATCACATGATCTGTCATGCGATGCAGCGACTGCTCGTCTGTTTCCTGCTGTAGGGTCACAATCAGATCCATAAAGCCGCGCACCGCGTTGGCGGCCCGGCCCGAGAGCACCTTCTCATCGAGCAGACGCAGACAGGTCTGCCACAGGGTCAGCTCCTGCTGACGCGCCGTGCTGCGCAGGATCTCTAAGGTTCGTCCACCTATGCCACGGGCCGGCGTATTGATAATACGTTCGAAGGCGGCATCATCATTTTTATTGCTGATCAGGCGTAGGTAGCCCATGGCATCCTTGATCTCCTGACGCTCGAAGAAGCGCAGACCGCCATAGATGCGATAAGCCATCCCCTTGTGCAGCAGGGCTTCTTCCAACACCCGCGACTGCGCGTTAGAGCGATAGAGGATGGCGCAGTCGCTCAGGTTACCGCCCATATCCTGCCAATCCATGATGCGGCCGACGATAAAGCGCGCCTCATCCATCTCGTTAAAGGCGCAATAGAGGCCAATCTTCTCCCCCGCCTGATCTTCGGTCCACAGCTTCTTGCCCAGTCTATCTGGGTTATTGGCGATCAGCTCGTTGGAGGCATTAAGGATGTTGGCCGAAGAACGGTAGTTCTGCTCCAGACGTATGGTCTGGGCCGCCGGGAAGTCCTGTAGAAACTTGTGCAGGTTCTCCACCTGGGCACCACGCCAGCCGTAGATAGACTGGTCGTCGTCACCAACGATCATCACATTAGCACTGCTGCCCGCCAGCACGCGGATCCAGGCATATTGAATAGCGTTGGTATCCTGAAACTCGTCCACCAGGATGTTTTTAAATCGTTCTTGATAATGCTCCAGAATATGGGGCTTGTTGAGCCACAGCTCATGGGCTCTTAATAAGATCTCGGCAAAGTCCACCAGTCCTGCACGATCGCAAGACTCCTGATACACCTGATAGATCTTCAGCAGGTTCTGCTCTATGGGGAAGCCACCGGCATCAATATGCTTGGGTCTTAGCCCCTGATCTTTTTTGCCATTGATATAGCCCTGTGCCTGACGAGGCGGATACTGCTTCTCATCCAGATTCAGGCTCTTGAGGATCCGCTTGATCAGCCTGAGCTGATCGTCTGAGTCGAGAATTTGGAAACTCTGGGGCAAGTTGGCATCTTGATAGTGGGTACGCAGCAGACGATGCGCCAAACCGTGGAAGGTACCTATCCACATACGGCCCATACTGCTGCCGCTGACCTTCTCCACACGCTCACGCATCTCGGCCGCAGCCTTGTTGGTAAAGGTCACCGCCAAGATAGAATAGGGACTCTGCTGCTCTACCTGCATCAACCAGGCGATACGGTGTGTCAGCACCCGGGTCTTACCACTGCCCGCGCCTGCCAGCACCAGCATGCTAGATTGTGGTGCGCCGACGGCCTCGCGCTGTTTATCGTTTAAGCCGTCGAGTAAAGAAGATACGTCCATTCTTGCCTCCAAAAAATCAGGCGGCAAGTATAACAGGAGGCGTTGCGTGATCCTACCGCCACCAACTCCCGGCGCCCCTTAGCACCGGCCATAAAAAAGCCTAAGCAAAGGCTTAGGCTCAATTAACTGAAGCGCAAAGATTACTCCTTGCTCTCTTCCAACCCTATGCTGTCCATCCAGTGATCGAAGTCCATCATATTCCCCGGTAGCACTATCTTGCTGGCACTATGGGTCAGGCCATCGAACTGCTTAAGATACTGGGCACCGAGCTGCATACGCACCACATTTTTGCCACCGGGAGCCGATACCACCAGCGCCATACGCTCAATAGACTCTGCGGTTGCTTTAGCTATGGTAAGAATCTCTTCGGCCTTACCCTCGGCTTCGTTGATCCGCTTTTGCATCTCACCCTCGGAGCGGTTGATCATCTCGGCCTTAACACCTTCGGAGCGGTTGATCTTGCTCTGCTTGTCACCCTCACTCTTGGCTAGCAGGGCGCGGCGCTCACGCTCGGCGTTCACCTGCATCTCCATGGCGTTCTTCACCGTCTCTGGCGGGGTGATATTCTTGATCTCATAGCGATGAACCCGGATCCCCCAGGTAGCCCCGGCCTGATCCAACACTTCCACCACTTTAGCGCTGATCACGTCTCGCTCCTCGAAGGTGCGGTCAAGATCCAGCGTACCTATCACAGAGCGGGTAGTGGTTTGCGCCAGCTGAATGGCGGCGTAGCGATAGTCGGTAACGCCATAGCTGGCCTTTACAGGATCAACCACAGAGATATAGATCACCCCGTCTACCTCGACGTTCACTTCGTCGCTTGAGAAACACTCTTGGGGCGGCACATCTATCGTTTCCTCTTTTAGGTCATGCACATAGGCTACCTTATCGATAAAAGGCACCAGGGCATGGAAACCTGCATCCAAGGTAGTGTGATACTTACCCAAACGCTCGACGATATAGGCCGACTTGGTCGGAACTAAGCGGATCGACTGGAACAACTTGATGATAAAGATGGCAAAGATCAGCCCCCAAATGCCCAGTAGGATTAAATCTGTGTTGATATTGGCAATCATGCGCGACCTCCTTTTACCTGACCCACACTCTGAGTCACCTGCTCCATTCCTTCAAAAAATCCTTCCAGCTTAGCCATTTCGGCCGGCACCACCGAAATTTCGGCTTCGTTGAGAATCTTACCCAGCTGATTGATAAACTGCTCCTTGAGCTGCATATTCATCGCTTCGTTGCCACCTTCAAGCGCTAACGCCTCTGACACTAAAGTCATCGCCTCGGCCTTGGCTCGAGCGATAATGGCGATCTCTTGCGCGGTCCCTTTTGCCTCGTTGATCCGCTTCTGCTTCTCACCTTCCGACAGATTAATCGCCTCCTGACGCTGCCCTTCGGAGAGGTTGATCATCGCGGCCTTTTCGGCGTTGGCCAGCGTGATCTCCGCGCGTTTGCTACGCTCGGCTTCCATCTGCTTCTCCAGGGTGTGGATCACCTTGTGAGACGGGGTAATGTTCTTGATCTCATATCTAAGCACCTTGATCCCCCAAGGGTCCGAGGCTTTATCGATCTCCCGCACAATCGACTCGTTAAGGCTATCCCGTTCAGAAAAGGTCTGGCTCAGACTGAGCTTACCTATCTCAGATCGCATAGTCGTCTGCGCCAGGTTAACTGCGGCGCGGCGATAGTCTTCGATACCATAACTGGCCAGCTTGCCATCCATCACCTTGAGGTAAACCAAGCCGTCGACCTCCAACTGAGTATTATCTTTGGAGATACAGCTTTGAGGCGGAACGTCCAGCACCTGCTCGCGGGTATCATGACGGTAGGCGACACGGTCGAAAAATGGAATTAAGAAATGAAAACCAGGTTGGAGTACCTGCCTGAACTTGCCCAGACGCTCGATCACATGGACCTCGCGCATCGGAACGATAAGCAACAAGTTATAAAGAATAAAGAAAACAAAGAGTATAAATAGCGTAAATTCGAACATAGATTCCTTCCTCTAAAAAGTCAGCCAGGCCTATGCCTGCTCTGTCAAAGGTTCAACGACTAAGGCAATATTCTCGCGACAGATCACTCTGACTTGAGCACCCACAGGGATCTCACTGCCATCACCCAGTGCTGGCCATTCACTTCCCTGAAATTCGACTCGTCCGAGCTGTTGTGCCGGGCCGATCACCGCCTTAACAATGGCAATTTGGTTATAGAGATCAAACTCTTCATCGGTATTGTCCACATGGGAATCGCCTCCCACCAGGCGCTGGGTAACCTGACGAAAAGCCAATAGCAAAACGATTGAGCTAATAAACCAGAGCGTCATGGCCTGCACTATCCCGTCGACAAAACCTAACGTCAGTGCGCCAGCCACCACCAGACAGGCGGCGCCCAAGAAAATCACGATACCGCCGGGCAAGATGATTTCGGCTAACATCAGTACCACACCCACGGCTATCCAGATAAAGATAGGATTAGAAAACTCCATATTTCCCCCCTGAAATGAGAGTATCCCTGCGAAGACTATATCAGCTCTTAATTCCGATTGCGACATATTATGTCACGACACAAAATGTGACATAGGCAACAAACATTTAACTTAACCATACGAAATTGGTTGTTTTGTAATTGGGCACAATCACTAAATCCCTTATACTTGCGGCGCATCAATAACAAGGCATAAAAATAAGCAACAAATGCATCAGAGAAATGCAGAGATTGTTTTCAATTTAGCCCCAAATAACAATGATAAAAGGTAATATGATGAAGAACAGAAATTGGCTGCTACTTGCACTGCTTGCCGCACAACCTGCCGTAGCAGATGAGATGATTCATTGGTGGGACGTCAGTGCCACTGCCCTCTATGGCGACGACTATGATCTTGCCCCCTCTGACCAACAAACCACTATCACCATTGAAACCGCCGGCGGTTGGAAATATGGCGACTGGTTCGCCTTTCAAGACTTTATCTTCTTCAACGGCAACAATGGCGGTAAAGATAGCACCACTTACGGCGAGATCTCACCGCGGTTCAGCGCTAGCAAGATCTCAGGCAAGACTGTAGGCGCAGGCGCACTCACAGATGTCTCACTGGCACTTACGTTCGAAGAGGGCGAAGGCCCGGTCAAGAGCTTCCTCTATGGTGTTGGCCTGGATTTTAAGATCCCCTATTTTAGCTACTTCCAACTTAATACCTATCGCCGTGATGCCATCAGCAGCGGCAATATGAGCGATGGTTGGCAGTTAACACCTGTGTTTAGAATGGACTTCCCCGTAGGCAATTCCAACATAGTACTCGACGGCTTTATCGACTGGGTGTTTGCTGCCGATAACACTGGCTATGAAGAAAACCTCCACTTTAACCCTCAGGTGAAATACGACCTGGGCGCGGCCATCTTTGGTTCACACAAAAAAGATAAGCTGTTTGTGGGTATCGAGTATGATTTTTGGAAAAACAAGTACGGCGTTAAAGGCGTAGACCAGAACACCTACTCGGTGATCGCTAAGTATCACTTCTAATACTTACCCTGATGCATGACAAAATATATGCAGACAAAAAAGGCGCCTAAGGCGCCTTTTTATTGTTACTGCGAATTATCGCAATTGCTTAAGCCAGCAGTTTCTTCGCCGCAGCGACCACGATAGACACAGCACTGGTCTCAGTCTTCTTCATGGTTACCTCATCAGGGATCTCCTGCTGAGTACGGTTAACGATCACGCCCGCCACACAAGCCGCTCGCCAGCCTTGAGTCGCACACATGGTAAACAGCGTCGACGACTCCATCTCGTAGTTAAGCACTCCCATCTCTTGCCATTCTTTCATCGAACCGGCAAAACGGCGGGTAACACGGCCAGACACCGTATCGTAACGCTCTTGACCTGGGTAGAAGGTATCTGACGAGGCAGTGATACCAATGTGAGGCTCTAGTCCCGCGTCACGGCACGCTGCAACCATAGCTGTGGTACACTCGAAGTTCGCCACTGCTGGGAACTCCATAGGTGCAAAGTGCAGGCTGGCGCCGTCTAAACGAACTGATGCCTGAGTCACGATCACATCACCCACATTGACTTCAGGCTGAATCGCCCCCGTGGTACCGACACGCAAGAAGGTATTAACACCCAGTTGTGCCAACTCTTCTACGGCAATAGAGGTAGAAGGACCACCGATACCGGTAGAGCAGACCACCACAGGCTTACCATCGATATAGGCAAGATAGCTGGTGTATTCGCGATGACTGGCCAGGAATGTTGGATTGTCCATCAACTCGGCAATACGTTTCACACGCTCAGGATCACCGGGAACGATAGCAAGAGTTGCACCATCTAACATCTCTTTCGTCAGGCCTAAATGAAATACATCTGACATTATGAAAACCCCTTTCAATTTTGATTATAAAATTCTTATTAAATGGACTTTAACCTAGTATGAAAGCCATTAAGGTTAACCTGATCACACTTTCCCCGCCAGCAGTTAGATATTTTGTTGTAATGAATTTACCAAACTTTTTCCGCTATCAGCACTGAAAATATAGCAACTCCCACCTAAGCCGCCAGCCGATAGGGCAAATTTATTCTAGTAGGGCGAAAGGCTTGAAAAATCTCAACATTCAGCACAAACTTTGCCAATAATTTCATTTAATTACATATAGTTAAATAGTAATAAAAGAGTGATGGGATCTGCTTGTCCAGTCGGTGATTCAGCTCACAAACTCACCACTAAAATCGCGCTAGGCTGAACTCAAAGCAAAGGGAATAACAACACTTTTTGCTTTCACTCTCCCCAAAACATTGACCAAGAAGGACGGCCAATATGTTTCCAGAATACAGAGACTTAATCAGCGAACTCAAAGCAAAAGACGCGCATTTTCTTAAGATGTTTAATAAACACAACGAACTCGATGACGAGATAAAAGCCTTAGAATAACATGCGGCCAGCGATTTCACCCCAGAAGTGAAGGGTCTCAAACAGGAAAAACTGCATATCAAGGAAGCGTTACACCAGATCTTAAAGACCCACACCAAATAGCGGGAACAACAGAAATAATAAAAGGGCGCCTAGGCGCCCTTTTGTCTTCCCTTACAGATAGTAATCTTTCAAGGGCGGGAAGCCGTTAAAGCAGACGGCCGAATAAGTGGTGGTATAGGCACCTGCGGTTAGCCAATACATGCGATCGCCAATGGCCAGATCCACCGGCAGCCCGTAGCTATAGTGCTCATACATAATATCGGCACTGTCGCAGGTGGGACCTGCGATCACGCAGCGATCCAATTCTCCCTGACGCTCGGTATAGATAGGGAATTTAATCGCCTCATCCATGGTCTCAATCAGGCCAGAAAACTTACCCACATCGGTAAAGACCCAACGCTCCAGCGCCGTGTGTGACTTCTTGCTGATCAACACCACCTCTGACACCAAGACGCCGGCATTGGAAAGCAAGGAGCGACCCGGCTCCAGAATGATCTGCGGCAGCTGATCGCCAAAATCCTCTTTAAGAAAGTGAGTGATCTTCTCAGCATAAGTACCCAGCTCGTTGGTTTTATCCAGATAGTTAGCCGGAAAACCGCCACCCAGATTGATCATCTTGAGTTCAATACCATGCTCTTCGCGCAGGCGCTCGAAGATGCTCTTTACCTTAGCGATAGCCGAATCCCAGGCGCCGATATCACGCTGCTGCGAGCCAACATGAAACGAGATGCCATAGGGTTCAAGCCCAAGGGCCTTAGCCAACACCAACAGCTCAAGCGCCATCTCATTTTGACAGCCGAATTTACGTGATAGGGGCCAATCGGCGGTGTGAGTCCCCTCGGTTAAGATACGCACATAGACGCGAGAGCCAGGTGCCTCCTCGGCGATCATACGAAGATCTGCTTCAGAGTCGGATGCATACATGCGCACACCACGCTCATAGAAGGCGCGCACATCTTGGCGTTTCTTGATGGTATTGCCATAGCTGACTCTGTCAGGCGTCACGCCGATATCGCTCACCATATCCAGTTCATAGATAGAAGCGATATCGAAGTTGGCACCGCGATCACGCAGTAACGTCAATACTTCTCTGGCAGGATTCGCCTTAACGGCATAGTAGATACTGGCGTAAGGGAAGTTATGCACCATGTCATCGTATTGTTTCGCAATGATTTTAGTGTCAATTACGACGAAAGGTGTCGGTTTGTCCTGAGCAAATGACTTGATACGTTCGAAGGTAGCTTGGTCATAATACTCATTAACATCAATCGCTTGAAATTGGCTCATCTCGCCAGTATCTCCGTAGCAGAATAAAAATAAATTCGCGTGATTCGGTTAAAAATCGCAGCGAAGTAAACGCTATTTTTCTGAACAGATCAACGAATTTTTATGCTTAATAAATAAGTTTTTATTCCAAAAATATCGATTCGATTTTCGACTCGATAAAAACCAACTTAAGCGATTAATATTTAAAAGAAATTAGTAAGCGTTGTCGAAAGCCTTACTTGGGTTATTTCACCGCCTCCAGCAGGGCTTTTGCCGAATCGACTTGAACGACCTTGATGATCTTGAGTCCATCCAGGCTGATAACCGTTGCCGTCTCTTTGTCACCAGGTAACAACTGAGTCACCTCGCCTTCCTGGTCGAGACCGATAGCGAAACTAAGATCTCGCATCTTAGGAATGGCAACAAACTTGGCGATAAGTGAAGGCATACCGCTGATATCGGCTACATAACGCCAATTGCTCGGCATAGGTGACTCCAAAGACTCAATCGCCTCCTGAATGATCTCACCGCCTTTCATGCCACGGCTAAAGAGTAAAACCTGGGTATCCGAATTGACTTCCAACACAGCTTCATTCTGATCAGTCAGGCTTATCGCCTCGATATGGTCACCTTGGGTCAGGCTGCTGGCAAAGCTGGCGGCCGAGAACAACACGCCCATGGCCAAAACTAGCGCTTTCATAATGCCTCTTTCTATACAGTTAAGTTAACTTACAGGAAAACAGACTATATCTTATACTGCACCCTATGCCCCCGAATGCATCGCAATAGCTTGATGCGCCTCACGCTAATTTTTGCCATGACACAAACTTGAGATATTTGTTATCAAGCCTTTGAAATTTAAGTAACATAGCCATAGTTAACGCAATCATCGTACACCAAGGTATTAGGAAGAGTGCTATGAATGGAAATGGTCTGGAGCAGGAGCTGGCGCAACTGCAGAATGTCTACACCCTGTTGACCGAATTTCTGGTGAAATACAGTTTTCAACTGGTCGGTGCCCTGCTTATTTTTATGCTGGGACTCTGGGTAGCCAACAAGGTCTCCAACCTGGTCGCCAGGCAGTTTGAGAAACATGAGATCGACATTACTCTGAGTAACTTCGTCTCTAATCTAGTGCGGATAATCATCATTATCATGGTTGGTATTATCGCGCTGGGTAAACTGGGGATCAGTATCACACCTATGGTGGCGGCCATTGGTGCCGCATCATTGGGCGCAGGCTTGGCGCTGCAAGGCATGCTGTCAAACTACGCCGCCGGCGTGACCATCATAGTGACCCGCCCCTTCGTCGTAGGCAACACCATAGAGATCCAAGGCGTTAGTGGTGTCGTCAAGAGTATTCACTTGGGGCTTACCTTGCTGACCAATGAAGAAGGCGAGGTGATTAGCATCCCCAATAAACATATTGTCGGCGAGATCTTGCACAACTCCTTTAGCGACAAGCTGGTCGAGATCCGCTTTAACATCAGCTACAGCAGCGATGCTAACCAAGTGCTCGCCATCGCCCAGCAGGTGCTTGATGCCAACAAAGAGGTTAACCAGGAGCGTCCGCCCCAGATAGGTATCAATGGTTTTAACAGCATAGGCTTAGAGATAGGCTTGCGTTATTGGGTACCCACCAACAGCTACTATCAAAATAAATATCAGGTCAATTTGGAGCTAATCAACGCGCTTCATCAAGCCGGTATAGAGATCCCCTGTCCGGTACGCGAGATCCATATCGAGCGATAACTTCTTTCATTAGCAACGGGCTCATAGGCCGCGCTGCCACTCCTGACGCAGGGGCACCAGCCCCTGCATCGCCTGATCGACCTGGGCTAACAGCTTATGTTTATCACGACCAAGGATCCCCTTAAGCACCAAGTAATTAGAAGCGTGATCCGAGCGAAAGATAGTCTTCTCCAGCTCAAGTTCACTCAGCAGCAGCTGCATCTCACTCAATAGTCCATGCTGATCAGGCAATCTGAAATCACCATCGAATCCGGCGTCCATACGCGCCTTACCCAAGGGCAGAGTGACCACCAGCGTCGATAGATAGTCGGGCTGCGCCTGGTTCATCAGGCGCGCCGAATTGAGCGCATGCTGCCGGGATAGCTCCACCCCGCCCAAGCCATTGAGTATCATCACAGAGGACTTCATGCCGGCAGCGCGTATACGCTGTAGCGCCAGCAAAGAGGAGTCAAAGGTTTCGCCCTTCTCGATGCGAGCCAGCACCTCATCATCGCCACTCTCACAACCCACGTACAAGAGGCTCAGCCCCAACTCTCTGAGCCGAGCGAGTTGCTCGTCCGTCTTATTGTTAAGATTGCGCGGCAGGCAATAACTACTAATTCGGGTCACCTGTGGCAGTTGCTCACGGATCAATAAACAGATAGCCTCAAGTCGCTTAAAAGGCAGACTCATGGCATCGCCATCAGCCAGAAATACCCGAGAAACCGGCACACCGCTTTGCGCCACCCGTTCAATATCCACTGCAATATTATCCAGTTTTTGTGCACGAAATTGCTTCTGCGGCGCCGTATACATGTCACAGAAGTGACAGCGATTCCAGCTACAACCATTAGTCACTTGAAGAATGAGGGACTTCCACTCCGAAGGTGGTCTGAATAGGGGCTCAATATAATTAATCATTTTTACCTGTCTCAATTCATGGTGAATATGTGAGCACTTTCATAATTTTTGGTAGTCGTGTGCCAATCTCGACCTATAAATTGATCTCGTTCAATTTATGTTCAATCAGAGTCAGTAGAATGACTGACGTTAATCTCATTCAGATTAATCGTTTATAACTGTCTGACCTTGTCAGCATAGAAAAATTATTGGCTACATCGGCCGACAAACGTGTAGATAATAACATGCAAATAGCACAACAACTGCAAGACAGGCGAGGGAACGTCCTGCATCATGATGAGCATTGGAGCTCAATGAGCGCGGAACAAAAGATGGCCCTTTATAGCCTGCATCGATATGGGTATCGGCTGTTGTTTGTTCGCCATTTGCCTTCGGGTCCACTGGCTATTATCGCCCAGCAAAACCAACTGTCGACCATAGACAGATATGGCGAAGTTGAGCATGAGCCTAAGATCCAACTCAGGGATTAGTCACCAACTAGGTGGCTGACAAGCCTTACGGCTTAATTACCCGAACATAAAGGAGCACTCAGTGTGCTCCTTTATTTGTCCCCGCGACACCGTAAGTCAATCCTTTAGCAACATATCCAGATGGGGAATCCCATCCTCAAGATAAACCTCTGAGACAGACCTAAAGCCCAAGTCTTGATAAAACTGGCGTAAATGCTCCTGGGCACCGATTTGAATTCCTCGTCCCTGCCAGGCTTGCTTGGCAATGGCGATCGCCTGCTGCATTAAAAGCTTGGCCACGCCACCACCACGGGCAGACTCGGCAACAATCACCCGGCCGATGCTGGCCTGAGGATAACTTACCCCAGGCGCTAACACCCTTGCGTAGGCGATAATCTGCCCCTCTGCATCCAAGCCTAATAGGTGGCGCGTCTCGGGCAAGGTGTCCTTGCCATCCAGTTCGGGATAGGCACAAGCCTGCTCAACCACAAACACATCGACCCGTAATCTCAACAGCTCATACAGACGCTCAAGTGTCAACTCGGCAAATGCCACATTCTCCCACCGCACACGGTTCCCCTTATCCATTAAACGGGTGCCCCAAATCAGATTAAACTGCAACCCAACTAATGCCGTCATCTAACTCACATAGATTGGCTGCTATCTCAGCCATAGTTAATACTTCCACTACCAACCAAGGCGGCTAATGATGACTTAACGGCTATCTACCCTAACCTCAAAGCACTGCAGGCTCAATAGATTGACAAACAACTGAACCTTCAAAGAAGCCATCGTCAACCCCTTTGTATTATGTCGCAGACAACTATCAACCAGAGCTTACCCCATAGCACCTAGCAGGCTCGCCAATGCGCGTCTTTGTCGAATATATCTATCAGTTCGCGCTCGAACAAAGCTCGCTTAAGTCTTAGTGATACCTGATTTCATCACTTAGCCCCCAGATTAAGCGTTTTAATCACCACAGTTTTGACAAAATCCTTGGGGGGAGTATGCAAAATCGTCGACAAAGCTGCTAATATTGGGCCAATTTTTTTAGCTTACTGAGATAGATCAAGATGGGAAGAGCATACCAAAACCGCAAAGAATCTATGGCCAAAACGGCTGGACAGAAAACTAGACTTTACTCTCGTTACGGCAAAGAACTCTATGTTTGCGCTAAAAATGGTGGTTTTGATCCAGACGGTAACCTAGCGCTACGTCAAATGATCGCTAAGGCTAAAAAAGATCAAGTGCCTGCCCATGTTATCGAACGAGCAATCGAAAAAGCTCGCGGCGGCGGTGGTGAAGACTATGAAACGGCTCGTTATGAAGGTTTTGGTCCTGGTGGCGCTATGGTCATCGTCGACTGCTTAACTGATAACGGTAAACGTACTTTTACCGAAGTCCGTCAGGCATTCGTTAAGAATGATGCCAAACTAGGTAGCCCGGGAACCGTGGGTCACATGTTCGATCACCAAGCTGTATTTGCCTTTAAAGGTGACGATGAAGAAGCAGTGTTGGAAGCCCTGATGATGGCCGACGTGGATATCGCCGACATTGAAGTAGAAGATGGCATCATCAGCGTGTTTGCGCCGCACACAGAGTTCAACAAGGCAAAGACTGCCCTTAACGACGCCTTCCCTGACACTGAATTGGAAGTAGAAGAGATTGCCTTCGTGCCACAGACCATGACAGAACTCACCGACCCAGAAGTGATCGCCCAGTTCGAAAAATTCCAAGCTGCACTGGAAGATTGTGACGACGTACAAAACGTCTACCACAACGCCGACATCAAGGCATAAACATCACCTCTCTCGCCTGTCACTTTGGCCTGAACAATAAAAAAGCGATTCGTTTCACGTAAATAGCGAATCGCTTTTTTTTACACCAATCAACCCGTAATTTTTTTGACCATAGTCAAAGGCTTGGCGCCTGTAGTAAGTACTTACCACCCTATCAATTAAACTTTATTCATAGTGCACCTTTAAAAGCCATTTTCGGTGGACTTGAGCCTGTATTCGCCTATCCTTATAACTAGACCTACAAAAACAATCCAAATCAATCGCACGTGATTTGCCGCTCCTGTTCGGGAGTGCTTGTCACGTGTAATTGATCAACCAACATGATGAACAGGTAACCTATGAAGTATTCAAAATCGATTATCGCCATCGCACTCACCAGCCTACTTGCCGCCTGTGGTGGTAGTGATGATACTCCTGAAACACCAAAAACAGGCGTCTTTAGCCTAGGTGTCTCAGACAACCCTGCCGATGCTAAAGTAGTGAATATTGCCTTCAAGCAGGTGGTATTAAAAGGTGCAGGTGAACCTATCTCATTCGACGTTTCAGAAGATGGTGAATTAAAGCATGTTGACCTACTCACAGTACAAGGCCAAGAGATAGAAACTCTGGTTCCCGCCCAAACCATCCCGGTCGGTGAATACCAGATGTGTATTTTTATGCAAAGTGATGAAGTGGCTAATGAGAATGGGTCATATGTCATAACAAAGGATGACATTATTCAAGGGCTCGACACTAACAGCCAAGGGAGCTGTGCAGGCATACAGGGTGAGGTAGGCACAGGTCGTCTCTTCTTCAACAAGCCCTTCACCATTGCCGCTGGCGTGAATGACTTTGTTGCCGAATTCAACCTCTCTAAAGGTCTTCAAGCACCACATGGCAACAAGGACTACTGGACGCTTAAGCCAACGGCTGTACAGCTAGTCAACAACGCTGAAGTAGGTGCCATTAATGGCCAAATTAGTAGTGATGTAATGGATGCATGTGAAGTGGCTGCCGGTGGTTCCGAGTTCAGCCCAGCCGTCTACCTTTACCCAACGGCAACCACGCTTGAAAACATGGTAGATTTCCGCCCAGATGCCGACGTTGTTGAGTCACAAGTGGCACCTATTGCCTCTGCACGCGTTAATCCAATTACCGATGATGCTGAAAATGTTACCGGTTACCAGTATGAATTTGGCTTCGTTACTGCCAGTACCTATAGCCTTGGCTATACCTGTGTGGCACAAAATGACGATCCTGAATCAGTTAACACGCCTGAAGATGTCGAAGCACCTTTCTTCCTTCACATTGATGAGCAAGATGTCGTTGTGACTGAAGGCACTACGACAGAACGTCACTTCCCAATGGATTTTGTTCCAGCGACCTAAGTAACATCCTTGTCTAAACATAAAAAAGGCACTCTATTGAGTGCCTTTTCTATTCGTTAAACCATCACATTAAGAGCAGCAGTCTCGACGCCACCAGTTCTTGGGTAACTTGGCAAGCAATACCCTCAGCATCAAGATGGCCAGGATGATCCCCGAACCATTAACTATCACAGACGGCAAGAGGTTGTGCTCTTCTCCAATTTGAGGCATCACCACAAAACCGAAGGTCTCCACCAGATAGTTAACGATAACACCTGAGATAAGGGCAACACCCAACACGCCGCCGAGATAACCATAGAGGGCGCGCTTACCCAGTTCCTTGGTCACTACACCTAAGGTGGCGATATTCGTCGCAGGGCCCGCCAACATAAACACCAGTACGGCGCCTGGCGATACACCTGCCAGCAGCAGCCCGGCCGCAATAGGCGTAGAGGCGGTAGCACAGATATACATGGGTACAGAGACCAGCACCATCACCAGCATGGCTAAGATGCCGTCACCCCATTTAGCCATGAAATCCCCTGGCACATAGGTCTGCACCAACGCAGCAAAGAAGAGACCAATCAACAACCAAACGGTAGTATCACGCACTAGGTCGGTGGCGGCATAATGCAAACCTTTACCCATCCGTGCCAGCACTGAAGTACCCTTGAGCTCAGTGGCCACATCTTTGGTAGATTCACAACAGCTCTCACTTTGGCTATTACTCTGATTAGTCGCATTAGTAGTAGAACAACATGAGCTTATCGGCTCGGGCTTTGCCTTGCTCCCACAGCATGAGCCGCTCGCGGACTGAGTGGCTGCCGCTGGCTTAATCAAAGCTTCTGGCTTAGCTATAGCACCTGAGCTCGTTGGGCGCATCATCATGGGTGAGGCATCCGCCTTCATTCGCACTGGCGCATTTGACTTGCCGCCACAGCAGCTCGATGACACTTGCTTCTCCAGCGGCTTTTCGACTGGCTTGTTACTGCTGCAACAGCTAGTGCTTGCCTCGGAGCCTTTATCTGTCGCAGCTTGGTTAGAGCGGGCAGACTCAGCCGTATCGCTCACTTTCACCTCGTCGTCATCACGGCCCACCAGCAAACCGGCAACGATAGCGCTGCTCACTGCCGCTATCGGTCTGACAATTGCCATGAAGGGGCCAAGCAGCACATAGGAGACGCTGACCGAATCGATACCCGTCTCAGGGGTTGAGACCAAAAATGAGGTGGTGGCCGCCTTGGAAGCCCCCGAACGGCGCAGACCCACTGCAGCGGGGATCACGCCGCAGGAACAGAGCGGTAAGGGTGCGCCCAACACGGCCGCCTTAATGGTCGTCTTCATCCCGTGGCCCCCCAGCTGCTTCTGCATCCATGCCATAGGCACAAACATCTTCAGCATGCCGGCAAGCACTAGACCCAGCAGCAGCCAGGGCGCGGAATCGAGAAAGAGGTCGATAAAATTAGATAACAACATAGGTTAACCCTTTAGCTTACAACTGGTTTTATATTCGGTTTCGCTGTGATCATGACTGTGGTTTTCACACTTCACTTCGACGTTTGATTCTAGCGCCTCAAGTATTGAGCAATGTTCGGCGCTCTCAGGACCACCGCAGCAGGCATCGGAAAGGCGTTGCAGGGAGACGCGAAAATGATTCAGCTCGGCGATTTTCTCCTCTACATTGGCCAACTTTATATCCACCATCCCCTTCACATCCGCACAGGCCCAATTGGACTTGTCCAGATCGATGGATAACAGCTCAGTGATCTCCGACAAGGTAAAGCCCACTGCCTTGGCGCGCAGGATAAAACGCAAGCGCTCAGCGTCATGTTCGGTATAGAGTCGATAACCCGAGTCGCTACGCATCGACGGCGATAACAGGCCATGTTTCTCGTAGAAACGTAGGGTGTCGGCCTTCACCTCACACTGCTTGGCTAACTCTCCAATACGATACATCTCGCCTCCGGCTAAGCTTTTCATCAAAGTCATATTGCTAGTATAAACCTTAGAGTTAAATCTAAGGTCAAGGGTTATTGTGCAGGAATTTTTTCAGGCTGGCTTGTTCGCCATGGCGTATTGTGAAATCGCACAGAAAAAAACAGCATGGCACACAGTTTTACGTTAAAATACGCGCGCCGCGATGGGCAGTAAAAATATTTGAGGGGCTTTTGGAAAGCAATACGCCCGGGTTAGTTGGCACTAACTGTTCTGCTTTCCGAAAGATCCTTAAAATAACCACTGGACCCTGTACCTAAAATGAATAATGCCAGACCTATTCGTCGCGCGCTGTTAAGCGTTTCTGATAAAACCGGAATCTTAGAGTTTGCTAAGGCCCTGCACGCTCAAGGTGTTGAACTGCTCTCTACCGGCGGCACCGCTCGCCTGTTGGCAGACAACGGCGTGCCTGTCATTGAAGTCTCTGACTACACAGGTCACCCTGAGATCATGGACGGCCGTGTCAAAACCCTGCACCCTAAAGTGCATGGCGGTATCCTTGGCCGTCGTGGTATCGATGAGCTAGTGATGGAACAGAACGCCATTAAGCCTATCGATCTGGTTGCCGTTAACCTCTATCCCTTTGCCGAGACTGTGGCCAAAGAAGGCTGCACCCTGGCCGATGCCGTAGAAAACATCGACATTGGCGGCCCTACCATGGTGCGCTCTACCGCAAAGAACCACAAAGACACCACCATTATCGTTAACGCCAAAGACTATGATCGCGTTATTAAAGAGATGCAGGCTAACCAGGGCAGCACGACGCTGGAGACACGTTTCGATCTAGCCATCGCCGCCTTCGAGCACACTGCCGCCTATGACGGCATGATCGCCAACTATTTCGGCACCATGGTACCAGCCCACAGTGAAGATGAGTGCCATCAGGACTCTAAGTTCCCACGCACTTACAACACCCAGTTAGTGAAGAAGCAAGATCTGCGTTACGGCGAAAACAGCCATCAGAGCGCCGCCTTCTATGTGGATCTCAACATAGATGAGGCCTCGGTCGCCAGTGCGACTCAGCTGCAGGGTAAGGCGCTGTCTTACAACAACATCGCCGATACCGATGCGGCGCTGGAATGTGTTAAAGAGTTCAGCGAACCAGCTTGTGTCATCGTTAAGCACGCCAACCCTTGTGGTGTCGCTATCGGTAACGACCTGTTAGAAGCCTACAACCGCGCCTATCAAACAGACCCGACTTCGGCTTTCGGCGGCATTATCGCCTTTAACGGTGAACTCGATGCCGAGACAGCTAGCGCTATCGTCGAGCGTCAGTTCGTCGAGGTGATTATCGCGCCAGTCGTTAGCCAGGCGGCCCGCGACGTGGTTGCAGCCAAAGCCAATGTGCGTCTGCTTGAATGCGGTCAGTGGACTACTAAGACCCAAAGCCTAGACTACAAGCGTGTTAATGGCGGTCTGCTGCTTCAAGACCGTGACCAAGGCATGGTTGAGATGAGCGATATCAAGGTTGTCACTAAGCGTCAGCCGACCGAAGCCGAGATGAAAGATCTCATGTTCTGCTGGAAGGTGGCTAAGTTCGTTAAGTCTAACGCCATCGTTTACGCCAAAGACAGCATGACAATCGGTGTGGGCGCAGGCCAGATGAGCCGCGTCTACAGCGCCAAGGTAGCAGGTATCAAGGCTGCCGATGAAAACCTGGAAGTTGTGGGTTCAGTCATGGCATCCGATGCCTTCTTCCCCTTCCGCGATGGTATCGATGCGGCCGCAGCCGCAGGGATCAGCTGCATCATCCAACCGGGTGGTTCAATTCGTGATGAAGAGATCATCGCAGCTGCCGACGAACATGGCATGGCCATGGTCTTCACCGGCATGCGCCACTTCCGTCATTAATTTGCATCTCGCGCCTGGGCTATAAGCCCGGGCGCCGTTTTAAGGATACAGCATGAACGTATTAGTAATTGGTAGCGGTGGACGCGAACACGCACTGGCGTGGAAGGCGGCCAAATCACCACTGGTAGAGAAAGTCTTCGTGGCGCCTGGCAATGCCGGCACAGCGTTAGAGCCTAAGCTGGAAAACGTCCAAATTGCCGTCGAAGCCATCTCTGAACTGGTAGCCTTTGCTAAAGAGCAAGCTATTGAGCTGACCATAGTCGGCCCTGAAGTACCTCTCTCTCTCGGCGTGGTCGATGCTTTTAACGAGGCTAAGCTGCCTATCTTTGGTCCAACCCAAGGCGCGGCGCAGTTAGAGTCTTCTAAGGCCTTCACCAAAGACTTCCTGGCCCGTCACAACATTCCCACTGCGGCATACTCGAACTTCACAGAGATCGAGCCCGCCAAGGCTTATGTAGCTGAAGTGACTGCCAACACTGGCTTTCCTATCGTTATCAAGGCCGACGGCCTGGCGGCAGGTAAAGGGGTGATCATCGCCCAGGATCAGGCAGAAGCCGATGCAGCTATCGAAGATATGTTAGCTGGCAACAAGTTTGGCGAGGCGGGTTCTCGCGTGGTGATCGAAGAGTTCCTCAAGGGCGAAGAAGCCAGCTTCATCGTTATGGTCGACGGTAACAATATCCTGGCCATGGCCAGCAGCCAAGACCATAAAGCCAGAGACAATGGCGACAACGGCCCGAACACCGGCGGCATGGGCGCCTACTCTCCGGCGCCAGTGGTCACTCAAGCGGTGCACGACTGGACCATAGACAATGTTATCCGTCCTACCGTGGATGGCATGGCAGCAGAAGGCAATGTTTACACAGGTTTCCTCTATGCAGGCCTGATGATTGCGCCAGATGGCAGTGCTAAGGTGTTGGAATACAACTGCCGCTTCGGCGACCCAGAAACCCAACCTATCATGATGCGCCTAAAGTCTGATCTGGTTGAGCTTTGCCTGGCCGCTACCCGTGGCGAATTGGACAAGGTCACCGCCGAGTTCGACAGTCGCGCGGCAGTGGGTGTGGTATTGGCAGCAGGCGGTTACCCGGATGCCTACCGCAAGCACGATGTGATCGACGGCTTAAGCCTGGGCGATGATGACGCCAAGGTATTCCACGCTGGCACCAGCATGAAGGACGGTCATGTGGTCACTAATGGTGGTCGCGTACTTTGTGCAACGGCACTGGGTGAGAACGTGACTCAGGCGCAGCAACGCGCCTACCAGCTGGTGAACGAGATCCATTGGGATGACGTCTATTTCCGTACCGATATAGCCTATCGCGCGATCGCTCGGGAGAGTTAAGCCAGCGACTTCCCATCAAGGAAAATAGATAAAATCGTATAAAAGCACCGGTACTCAACAAGAGTATTAGGTGCTTTTTTATGGATGATAATTCACTTCAAACAAGATTAGGCGCTGATATTGAATGTCAGGCTAATGCCCTGAGGCGATCGCTTTGCGGGCAATCTTATCGATCAAACCGGGAGCGATAATCTTAAACCAACGCCCTAATCGACCTCGTGTTGATGTGATAAGCAGGCGTTTACGTCCGGCAATCGCAGGCAACATCATCTGCGCGCACTGCTCGGCGGTGATGATTTTGGCTTCCTGCATAGGACTCTTGCCCAGCGGCTTTCCCTGACCGTCCAGGGCGCGTTTATGGATCTCAGACACCACGAAATCGGGGCAGATATGAGTAACGGCCACGTCATCTTCCACCAGCTCGATGCGAAGAGAATCAAAAAAGCCCATGACCGCATGTTTTGAAGCGCTATAACCACTACGGGTCGGCACACCTGTTAATCCTGCCACCGAGGCAACCACCACTATCTGACCACGACTCGCTTTAAGATGAGGTAAGGCATAGTGAGTCAACACGGCAGGCACCAGGTAGTTGACCTGCATGACCCGCTCTAAAATCGAAAGATCTTCGAGCTCATCGAAACGCGACCACATAGTCATGCCAGCATTGTTCACTAGAATATCCAGTCGACCGAAATGCGCCACACAGGTATCGATAAGGGATTGGCAGGCGCTGGCATCTGTGACATCTGCGGGAACGATAAGCGGGGGAACGCAGGCAATCGATGCCAGCTCTCGCTGCAAAGAGTGCAGTCGTCCCTGGCTGCGGGCGGTCAATACTAACCGACAGCCCAAAGGGGCCATCGCCTTAGCTAATGCCCGGCCTATGCCCTCTGAGGCCCCTGTGATGATAACGACTTTATCGGCTAAACTCTGCATCATAAACTTGGTCAATAAGTAGTTGGATACCCCACAAATTCACATAGTTAGCTGCAGATCACAAGTCCAAATTTTCACCTAAGCCAATAATCTATGCACATTGTCTGACACAGGGCTGAGGTAACTCTCCAGACTTTTCGGTCTGCCGATAGCGTAGCCTTGCGCGTAATTGATGCCGATAGAGCGAAGGCGATCTATGATCTCCTGGTTCTCCACAAACTCGGCCACAGTCTCGATCCCCATCACCTGACAGACGTCATGGATCGATTTGACGATGGCATAATCCTTAGCATTGCTGGCAAGCGACTTGATAAAGCAGCCGTCAATTTTGACATAGTTGACCGGTAGCTCTCTTAAGTAGCCATAAGACGCAAAGCCAGTGCCGAAGTCATCCAGGGCGAAGGAGAACCCCTGCTTCTTCAACTGATTGAGCATTTCCATCGCTCGATTGCGATTTTGAATCGCGCTCGTCTCGGTGATCTCAAAACAGACACAGTGACTGGGAATCGCAAAACGTTCCAATTGAGCAATGATATATTCAACCATGCCTTCGGCTCCCAGGCTGTTAGCCGACAGGTTGATAGACAAACAGTGATCCGCCCAAAGCTCTTCGTGAAGAGAAAGCCAAAGGAAGGTCTTACGGATCACCTCTTTGTCGACGTCTGTCATTAACTTAAAGCGCTCCGCCGCGGCAATAAACTGCGCAGGTGCCAAGATGCGACCGCAAGGCTCCTGGATCCTCAACAGGACTTCCATGCGCTGCTTGCCCTGTTCACTAAGCGCCTTAATCGGTTGATAGTAAAGCAGCAGCTCATTGTGCTCTATCGCCTGAGCAATACGCACAGCCCACTTAGGCGCGTTACGCTGATAGGTGAGCTCCTTGTCCTTATCATCATAAAAATGCACCTGATTACTGCCCTTACGTTTGGCGGCGATACAGGCAATATCGGCATCTTTAAGCAGTTCTAATGGATTGATATAGGGCGCTCTAGCCATGGCCACACCAGCGCTGATCCCCACATGGTAATGACAACCGTGATGCTCCATCACCTGCTTACCCACGGCGTCGATGATCTGCTTAACCTGCTGCGCCAAGGGCACCACACCCAGATCTTTAAGGGCCAAGCCAAATTCATCGCCCCCGAGACGTGCCAACAAGCCATTATCATCGAGACTCGCCTGTATCGCCTTAGCAACCATCTCAAGCATGGCATCACCGGCGTTATGACCACAGGAGTCGTTGATCAGCTTAAACTGCTCCAGATCCAAGTAGCAGATGGCTAATGTCTGCGCATCTTCGGCAAACCCCTTTAAACGCTCCTCGAAGGCGCAGCGATTCAGTAAGCCAGTCACATTATCGAAGTTGGCCCTACGCCTGAGCTGATGCTTTAACAACTCCTCCTGAGTGATATCTCTTAGCACGATAACCGTGCCAATGCTCTTACTGTTGAGCCCTCTAAGGTTGCTGATGCTACGCTCCATCAATCGTGGCTCATGACTGTTAAACTTCACCTTACTCAGCATTGGCGTCGCGGTCCCGCTGGCCATGAAAGCAAATAAGGATTCATTTAACTGACTTTCACTGCGAAATACCTTGTCCAGACTCATCCCCACCGCCGCTTCCGCCTTTATCCTAAGCAGGCGCTCGGCCTGAGGATTTAAGTAGATCACCTTAGCCCAGCTGTCGGTGAGAATAACGGCTTCGGCGATAGCTTCGAGGGTGATCTTAGAGCGCTCTTTTTGCTGAAATATGCGCGCAAGCAGGCTATTGATCTGTTCTGAGATCACCATAAATTCAGAGGCCCCGGAGCTGCGGACCGGTTGATAAGTCTTAGCCGTTGGGTCTACCTTGGCGAGCTGCTTTAACAGCTGCTTTAACGGGTCGACCACCCCATGGCGCAACCAAAGATAACCCAGCAGCAAGAGCAGCAAACTGATAGCTGCAACAAGGTAGATAAATGTCATCGGCGCACTAGAGACCTTACTTAGCGGCTCAGCCCACTCTATATCGAGCAGCAAGGTTTGGTCAGCTAGCAGGCTAGGCACCTCAAGCGTCTCCCTTAGGGAGCCCTCTTGGGTAAGCGGCATCGCCTCAGTGGTTGCCAACCTCAATCGCACGGAAGTTGCATAAGGCTGATAGTGCTCTAACAAGACGTTATCGACTCGCCTCACCGTCAGCAACTGGCGCTCAAATGAGAGGGGGATAACATTGACCAGATAGCCTAACTGACCTTTAAGTAGGAAACCTGTCTTGATGCCTGATAGCTCCCTGATTTCGGACAAGAAGGCATTAAGCTCTAATTCTTGAACCTCTCGGCTATTTCTGTCAAAAGACGTTAGGCGCTCCCCCTGCAGGGTATAGAAATTGACCTGACTCGATTGCGCCATAGCCTGCCAGTTAGCCGACAACGTTTGTTGCTGATCTGAGGGCAACAAGGCCATAGGCACACCATAAATTTGCGCCAACATTTCGAATTGATGCAAATCTTCCTCAAGATGCAGAGCAATATTGTGCAGAGTCCGGCGCCCCTCCTCCTGTTGAATATCGGCGAGGCGCATGTCAAACCACACACTTAAGCTATAGGCGATGGCCAATATGGCAGGCAGGCAAAAGCCCACCACAAAAACCACTATTTTCTTACTAATGCGCATCGTAAATCAGAGCCATCCTGTAGGGTCGCTTTAGTGCGGTGATCAGGTCGGCGAGAAAAATACCCTATTTGGCCTAGGGATTAAACTACCGAGCATCCGGCCGTTGCAAAACTAGCCAATAGCCTGCCTGCGACAATCGGCCCCTGCATTGACTTAGCGCAGGAATTGGCAATTGAGGCGTAACTGTCGAAACAAATTGAGAGCCAGTTCAACACTTATAAGGCGATGAACTATTTTTGTAATAATTTATAGAAACTTAAGTGCTCTCTACAGACGATAGAGCCATATCGAGATAAGAAGACAAATAGATTGAGATTGAAAGAGAAATAGCGCTGAGCGGCCGATTTAATTTGCCGCGGCAGGGGATAGAAGATCAACTGGCCGCCAAGAGACGAAACAGGACAATCTTAAGCACCAACATACTGATCAATATATTTTTATAAAGCCCACTTATCTTTGCTTATTGAATTTAAATTAGCCAAGCCTACATCCCATGACATCTTAGGTATTTTTTTACGTGTAGGGGGCTGATGAGGGCTGGCACCTTTCAGACAAAAAAATAGCCAGCCGGGTTAACCAGGCTGGCCATCTCACTATTGGTATCGGTTACTTACGGTATCGATTACTTGTGGTATTGCGCTGACAGTTCGTGAACTGACTTAATAAAGGCGCCCGCATGCTCTGGATCCACATGCTGGTGAATACCATGCCCCAGGTTAAATACATGGCCTGAACCTTCACCATAACCCGCAAGGATCTGACGCACCTCTTCGTGGATGCGCTCAGGAGAAGCATAAAGCATCGATGGGTCCATGTTACCTTGAAGAGCAACCTTGTGGCCTACACGACGACGTGCATCGGCAATGTCTACAGTCCAGTCAAGACCCAGTGCATCACAACCGGTTTCGGCCATGGCTTCTAACCAGAGTCCGCCACCCTTAGTAAATAGGGTCACAGGCACTTGACGGCCATCGGCATGACGAGTCAGGCCATCAACAATCTTCTGCATGTAACGCAAAGAGAACTCACGGTAGGCAGTATGCGACAGGGCGCCGCCCCATGAATCGAAAATCATCAGCGACTGAGCACCGTTAGCCACCTGAGCATTTAGATACAGAGTCACAGAATCGGCCAACTTGTCTAATAGCATGTGCAGCGCAGCTGGCTCGGCATAAGCCATCTTCTTGATCTTTTCGAAGGTCTTGCTTGAACCACCCTCGACCATATAAGTCGCCAGGGTCCAAGGCGAACCGGAGAAACCGATCAGCGGCACTTCGCCTTTCAGCTCGCGGCGAATAGTGCTAACGGCGTTCATCACGTAACCCAGCTCATCTTCTGGATCCGGCACAGCCAACTTCTTGATGGCGTCTATGGTATCGGTTGGACGCTCGAAACGTGGACCTTCACCAGTTTCGAAATAGAGACCCAGTCCCATCGCATCCGGTACGGTCAAAATATCAGAGAATAAGATCGCAGCATCGAGATCGTAACGACGAAGCGGTTGCAACGTCACCTCACAAGCCAACTCAGCGTTACGGCACAGTGACATGAAGTCACCAGCTTGTGCACGAGTCGCTTTATATTCAGGAAGGTAACGACCTGCTTGACGCATCATCCACACAGGAGTCACATCAACAGGCTGTTTCAGTAAGGCACGTAAATAACGATCATTTTTTAATTCTGCCATAAGGCTCTATTCCTACGCTTATTGATTTTCGCTGGGACAGTAGTTTAGCATTTACGCGAGTAAAGTAACCTCCATCAACACATTTATGTGACAAACGCCGCTTGATTATTTTTTTGCCTCGACTTCCCATCACAGGGGCACTGACTCACGACAATGATTAGTCGCTCTACACCGCATTTCATTCGAAAAAAGTTGCACCGTCTCCTCGCCTTTGATATAAAAAGTCTGCGCTAGCAAGAACAATCAAGAAGCTCGTCGCATCGAGCCCGCAAAAACTTTACTCGCCCAGCGATAGATTTCTATCGCTGGGCATTTTATTTCTACTCCCTCTATTTACTCCCGACCCAACCATTTTGTATACAAAACAATCAGATTCGACCAGCTGAAAGATCGCCGAGATTGACTAAAAAATGGTTGATCAAAGCAGTGGTTGTCACCTACATTAGAAGTCACAGAAGAAGAATTCGATGGGGACCATCATGCTTAAGCAATTAGAACGGGCCGAACAGAAATGGGGAGGCGCCAACAAACTGATTGATCAATGGCTCAACCACCGTCGTAAGCTACTGATTAACTACTGCCAAATCGCAGGATTGCCCCCCTATGAGGCAATGGACAAATCACTCCCCGCCTTCAACTCAGTTAAAGAGTTTTGTGACCTACTGGTAGACTATGTCTCCGAAGGCCATTTCGAAGTCTATGACCGCGTGATGACCGCCTGTGAGAAAAATGGCGAATCGAGCCATTCACTGGCACAGACCATAGTACCTAAGATCAGCGAAACCACAGATCTCGCGCTGGACTTCAATGACAAATACACCAGCGCCAGCGACGACAAGATCCTCTACCAGCTGGATAAAGATCTCTCCTCTTTAGGTGATGCCATGGAAACCCGCTTCCAGCTAGAAGATCAGCTCCTAGAAGCCTTGCACGCCAAATACTCCTAATAAAGAGCAAACCGCTGACTTTGTTTTAGTCACAGGTAAACCCCAATAAAAAAGGCCAGCTATTCAGCTGGCCTTTTTGCGCAATCTAACTAAGTTACACGGCAGACTGGAAGATCACTTCGCCCGCTTTTTGAGTGTAAGAGTCGATCTGGTCGAAGTTCAGGTAGCGGTATGTATCGGCTGCAGTCGCATCGATCTCTTTCGCGTAATCTTGATACTCTTCAACACTTGGCAGACGACCCAGCAGCGCAGCAACGGCGGCTAGCTCGGCAGAGGCCAGATAAACATTTGCACCTGTACCCAAACGGTTAGGGAAGTTACGAGTAGAAGTCGAAACCACTGTCGCACCCTCGGCAACACGTGCCTGGTTACCCATACACAGAGAACAACCAGGGATCTCGATACGCGCACCGACACGACCGAAGATGGCGTAGTAACCCTCTTCTGTCAGCTGATCACGGTCCATCTTAGTTGGCGGAGCGATCCACAGACGGGTAGGCAGAGTCGTAGCAAACTTGTCCAGCATCTTACCGGTTGCACGGAAGTGGCCGATGTTAGTCATACAAGAACCCACGAATACTTCGTCGATCTTAGTATCTTTCACGCTTGACAGCAGTACGGCATCATCTGGATCGTTTGGCGCACACAGGATAGGCTCTTTGATCTCGTTCAGATCGATCTCGATCACTTCGGCGTATTCTGCATCAGAATCGGCTTCCATCAGCTCAGGGTTCGCCAACCACTCTTCCATCGCAGTGATACGACGCTCAATGGTACGACGGTCACCGTAACCTTCGGCGATCATCCACTTCAACATCACTATGTTAGAGTTGAGGTATTCGATGATAGGCTCTTTGTCCAGCTTGATGGTACAACCGGCAGCACTACGCTCGGCCGAGGCATCAGACAGTTCGAACGCCTGCTCAACCTTCAGCTTCTCAAGACCTTCGATCTCCAGAATACGACCAGAGAAGGCGTTGATCTTGCCCTTCTTCTCAACGGTCAGCAGACCCATCTCGATCGCCTTGTGCGGAATCGCATGTACCAGGTCACGTAGCGTGATACCAGGCTGCATCTCGCCCTTGAAACGAACCAATACAGACTCAGGCATATCCAGCGGCATAACACCGGTCGCCGCGGCGAAAGCCACCAGACCAGAACCCGCAGGGAAAGAGATACCGATTGGGAAACGAGTATGAGAGTCACCACCAGTACCTACGGTATCAGGCAGCAGCATACGGTTTAACCAAGAGTGGATAACACCGTCACCTGGACGCAGCGACACACCGCCACGGTTCATGATGAAGTCAGGCAGGGTGTGGTGAGTGTTCACATCCACTGGCTTAGGATAAGCCGCGGTGTGACAGAATGACTGCATAGTCAGATCGGCGCTGAAGCCAAGACATGCCAAGTCTTTCAACTCGTCACGCGTCATAGGACCTGTAGTGTCTTGTGAACCTACAGAGGTCATCTTAGGCTCACAGTATTGGCCAGGACGCACACCGGCTACGCCGCATGCCTTACCTACCATCTTCTGCGCCAGGGTATAACCCTTACCTGAGTCGGCCACATCTTGTGGACGTACGAATACGTCAGAGGCTGGCAGACCTAAAGTTTCACGTGCGCGATCAGTCAAGCCACGACCTATGATAAGCGGAATACGGCCACCGGCACGTACTTCGTCTAATAAAACTTCAGTCTTGAGCTTGAACTCAGAGATCACTTCGTCGCTGCCGTGAAGCTTAACGACGCCTTCGTATGGGTAGATGTCAATCACATCACCCATGTTCATCTTGCTCACGTCTAGCTCGATTGGCAGGGCACCGGCATCTTCCATGGTATTGAAGAAGATAGGTGCGATCTTGCCACCCAGACAGAAACCACCAGCGCGCTTGTTAGGTACATTTGGAATATCGTCGCCCATAAACCAAAGTACTGAGTTGGTAGCAGACTTACGTGAAGAACCTGTACCTACAACGTCGCCCACATAAACCAGTGGATGACCCTTCTCTTTCAGAGTTTCGATCTCTTTGATTGGACCTTTCACGCCCGCTTCGTCTGGCACTATGCCATCACGCGCGTTTTTCAGCATGGCTAAGGCATGCAGTGGGATATCTGGACGTGACCAGGCATCGGGTGCCGGTGACAGATCGTCGGTGTTGGTTTCACCAGTCACCTTAAATACTGTGAGAGTCACTTTTTCAGCCAGCTTAGGACGGTTCAGGAACCACTCGGCGTTGGCCCAAGACTCAACCACTTGCTTAGCGAAAGCGTTACCCGCTTTCATCTTCTCAACCACATCGTGGTACGCATCAAACATCAGTAAGGTGTTTGACAGCGCCTTGGCTGCCAAAGGCGCTTGAGCTTCATTGTCTAGCTGACCAATTAGAGGTTCGATGTTGTAACCGCCCTGCATGGTACCCAGTAGCTCAACGGCGCGGGCTGAAGATAGGATAGGAGAGGTTACCTCACCTTTGGCAACCGCATCGAGGAAGCCCGCTTTTACATAGGCAGCTTCGTCAACACCTGGTGGAATTCTGTTTTCGAGCAGGTCAAGGATAAACTCCTCTTCACCCGCAGGCGGATTCTTTACTAATTCGACTAATTCGGCCACTTGATGGGCATCTAGTGGCTTAGGGACTACGCCCTCTGCAGCACGTTCTGCGACGTGTTTACGATATGCTTCTAGCACGGCAACATTCCTCTTTGTTTGGCGTTCTAACAGCGAAACTGCACGTCTTCAATTCTGAAGCTCACAGTCAAGCAGGCTCAACCCGTATTTCCGGCCGCATTATACTACAGCTTTGCAAAAGTATGAATCAGATCACACTCTTAGAAGTGAGAAATTACCGGGATTTCCTAGGGCGCAGTGCAAATTATCCTAGCCATAAAACAAATGAAATTAGACAATAGTTTGAATCAACAGCTAAACACCTAATATTAAAGACTTTATAAAACAAATATCAATTTATTCTAAACGAGAAAAGCCTGAAGTTTGCTCAAGATATTAAGACAAAAAACTTTGCCTTTAGACTCGTATTTAACCGAAGAATACGCATAATATTCCACTTTCCCCGCCTAAAAGAGCAGGACTCTTCATCATGAGCCAATTGAATTTATCGGCTGTCATCTTCGATATGGATGGCGTCCTTATCGATTCGGAACCGAGCTGGCAAGCCGCCGAATACCATGTGTTTCGCCAATTGGGCCTGCCCATCAGTCTTACCGATACCCAGCAAACCACAGGCCTACGCATCGATCAGGTGGTGGCCTTCTGGTATCAACGTCATCCTTGGGCGGATTATGATAATCAAGCGACTTCTGAGGCCATAGTGCAACGGGTCGCCGAGGAGATATTACGCAATGGCCAGGCTATGCCCGGCGTAGCAGCTGCCCTTGAAGCATGTCAGCGCAGCGGCCTTAAAATAGGCTTGGCAACTTCCTCGCCCCAGCAACTGATCGATGCCGTCATGCAAAAATTAGCCATTGCAGATAAGTTCGATGCCATCGAGAGCGCCGAGTCTCTGGCGCTGGGTAAGCCCCACCCTGAGGTTTATCTCAATTGCGCCAAAGCGTTAGGAGTGCCACCACAAGAATGTTTAGCGATAGAAGACTCCTTCAACGGCCTAATCGCCGCCAGGGCCGCTAACATGCATACAGTGGTGATCCCTGCGCCCCATGAGGCGAGCCAAGCCAGATGGGCCGCCGCTCACCAGCAACTCAAAAGTCTCAACGAGCTGGCCGACTACCTGATGCGTTAAATCTGTCGAGTTCAAATACCAAAAAGCCCATCCTAGGATGGGCTTTTTTACATTTATCTCTGAGTTACCAGATCTTCACACGATCTTCTTCGCTCAGGTACATCTTGTCGCCCGCCTTAACATCGAATGCCTCGTAGAAGGCCGGTATGTTACGGGGCGTACCCATGGCGCGGAAATGACTTGGTGAATGCGGATCGGTCAGCAGACGACGACCCAGCTCTTCATCGCGATAGTTACGACGCCATACCTGAGACCAACCGATAAACAGACGCTGCTCACCGGTCAGACCGTCGATCACTGGTGCCTCTTTACCGTTGAGGCTCAGCTGGTAAGAGCGCGCTACCACGGTTAGGCCACCCAGATCACCAATGTTTTCACCCAAGGTGAGGTCGCCATTCACAAACTTACCAGGCAAGGCTTCGTAACCAGAATACTGGGCGCTCAGCTTAGCGCCGCGCTTGTTAAACTCTTCTCTGTCTTTGTCTGACCACCAATCTCTCAAGTTGCCATCGCCGTCATACTTGGCCCCTTGGTCGTCGAAACCATGGCTGATCTCATGACCGATCACGGCGCCGATACCGCCATAGTTGATCGCATCGTCGGCATCCATGTTAAAGAATGGCGGTTGCAGAATCGCAGCGGGGAAAACGATCTCGTTCATCACAGGGCTGTAGTAAGCGTTCACCGTCTGTGGCGTCATATGCCACTCGGTGCGATCGATTGGCTGACCTAGCTTATCCAGCATGCTCTTATACTCGAAGTGCGCGTAACGCAGGTAGTTACCCACCAGGTCATCCGCCTTGATGCTAAGATCTGTGTAATCTTTCCACTTGTCTGGATAACCTATCTTGTAGTTGAACTTAGACAGCTTCTCTTGGGCCGCCACCTTAGTTTCGGGCGTCATCCACTCGAGCTCATTGATGCTCACCTCGAAACCCTTGATCAGGTTTTGGATCATCTTCTCCATACGCGCCTTGGCTTCTGGCTTAAAGTGACGCTTAACGTACTCTTTACCCACCAACTCACCAATCACCTGATCGGCCGCATCTACCGCCTTCTTCCAGCGTGGCTTCTGCTCTTCGATGCCCATCAAAGTCTTGCCATGGAAGGCAAAGTGTAGGTCAACCAACTCTTTATTCAGCAACTCGGCATAGCTGTCGACCAGATGGAACATCAGGTAATCTTGCCACTGTTCCACGCTAAATTGATTAAACTGCTTGCCAAATTTCTCGAAGAAAGAGGGCTGGCGAACAATCACTTCGGTGACCTTATTCATGTCGGCGCCGTTGGCAAACTGTGAATAATCGAAGTTGCTCACCGTCTGTTGCAAGCCATCGATATCCATCTTGTTGTAGCTCTTATTGGCGTCACGTGACTCGGTGCGCGTCCACTGACTCTCTGCCAGAAAATGCTCGATCTCGGCGACATTTTTCGCCGCACGTTTGGCATGAGAATAGCCTGCCTTTTCTAGCAATTCGGCGATATAGCTTTGCAGCGCAGCGCGATTGGCGACAAACTTGGCGTCGTCTTTCAGGTAGTAATCGCGATCCGGCAGGGTTAAGCCAGACTGGTAGAAATAGACACCATACTGGGTCGACTTTTTGGCATCATTATTGACGTAGAAGCCAAGAGGCATCTGCACACCAGAGACCAAGAGTTTACCCATTTGGTTGGCAACATCTTGATGATTCTTAAGACCTTGAATCTCGGCCATCGGCGCCTTAATTGGCGTTACGCCTAGCTGCTCGGCCAGATCGGTGTTCATGTAGCTGGCGTAAAAATCACCCACTTTCTGTTCACTCGAGCCTTCTGCCTTGTTTGGCATGGCGGCGACTTCGTCGATGATCTCTTTTAACGCATTTTGGCTCTGCTCATACAAAACCGAGAAAGCGCCGTAATTAGATTTGTCAGCCGGGATAGGCGTGGTTGCCAGCCAATGACCGTTAACACTGTAGTAGAAGTCGTCCTGATGACGCACTTGAGGGTCGAAATTCTCTTTCTCTACACCCGACACCTTGGCCGTTTGCACACTCTCTACTTTACTGGCATCCTGGCTGCTGCAGGCACCCAGGCCCAATCCTAGTGCCACGGCTAATGCCAAATGACTGACTCTTTTCATCTCGAAATCCCCGGTTTCTTTTACGCTTTATTGTTAATCTTCTGGTTAGTTAAACCATTGCGAATGACACACTATCACCCCAGTCTGTCTGACTGTAGGGCGATTTTGTAACTTTGTATGACGCCCTTATCTGCCTACCAGTTCTTACCCAGAAACAGGAAGACAGTATTTTCGCCATCGTCAGTCCAGCCATAACCGATCGCGGCAGGACCTATGGGTGTATCAGTCCCCAGATAGAGGCTGCCACCATAGATAAGGTCGTCGAAGCTGACACTGTCTCGAATAGACCAGACATTACCCGCCTCAATACTGGTACCCACATAGAGAGGGTAATCAGTCATACCCAGCATGTCGCGCCCCAGATCGTATTGATAGATGAAGGCACCGAACAGCTTGTGCGGCCCCACCAAGGCATTCTTGTGGTATCCGGATAAGTTGAGGAAACCACCTAACTCAGACACGTTAACACTAAAGCCCCGCTCCTTATCCACTGTCGCCAGCGAGGCCTTACCCACGAAGGCATGATTGCCAACACTCAGGGCGCCGCGCCAATCGGCCTTGATCTGGAATGAAGTCTCGGAAGGATCTTCTCCAAAAATGTCGGGAGAATGCTCACGGCGATAGTACATATTAATCGTGACTCGATTACCCGAGGTCGGGAAGCTGATGCTGTCTAAGTCGTCGAAGCCAAATTTGAGGTAGGCACCATAGGAGCTATAGTCTTGCTCACCGATAAATACCGCATTATCCAGATAACCGCTTTCCCCCACCAAACCAACTTCAACTTTCCCTTCCTTGATATAGTTAAGACCAACGCCCAGCTCGGCGCGGAACCTAACCTGATCAAGTTCTATGACACGATTATTCTCTTCATAGAGGGTCCACTCTTTATTCTCATAACCCAATTCGGCACGGGAAAAATAACGCTGATCAGAATCCAAAGGCAGATACAGCTCAGAGGAGAGCAATTTCTCATAACCCAGACGCAGTTCATTGCGCCATTCGCCGCCATAAGCAGTGAGATCTGTCATGGTATAAGCGACATCAAACGCCACGGCAGAATCTAAGGTGAAGTCGTCTTCCCAGCTAAAGCCAAGCTGAAAGTAATTGGGTCCCCACGACTTGGCTCGGGTTTGCAGCACCATGACACGCCCCTCTTCGGTATCAATAAACTCGGCATTAACCCGCTCAAATTTATCTAAGGCGTAAACGTTATTTATCCCCTTCTCCAACTTGGCCTTATCGACCACCTCTCCAGGCTCTATGCCTAAGGTTTCAGCCAGCAGCTTCTGACTCACCAGAGAGTTATTGTCAAAACGTATTTCCACTACTGGTTGCGACAGGTTATAGAGCCAGCCTACGCTGACGGCATCTTTATGCGCCTGATAGGCAGCATACTGCTCTGAGGTCACGGTAAGTTGCTTTAGCCTATCTAGTTGCTGCTTCACGGCAACCTCACCCAAACGAAAAGCTTCAGGCATGATGGTAAAGTCTGTGGTACTGAGCGCCCCCACCTCGGGGCGGATCAGGATATCTTGTGCGGTCAGCAACTGCTTCTGCCGCTCGGTACTGGCATTGGTCAACATGGTCGATAACTGATTTAACACGGCAACCGTACTTTCTAGGTGCTCTCGTGTCACCAAGGAGGAACCGATATCCACGGCGATGACGATATCGGCGCCCATGGCCTTGACCACATCCACTGGCATATTGTTGGCGATACCGCCATCAACTACGATGCGGCCCTTATACTGGGCGGCCTGTAGCGCACCCGGCACTGTCGCCGACGCCTGCATAGCGTCGACCAGGCTACCACTGTCGATAACCACGGCGCCGCTGGTCTCGAGGTCGGTCGCCACCGCACGATAGGGGATCGGCAGCTCGTCAAAATGTTCGAACTTATGTACCAGATCTGTCGAACGCTGTAGCAAAATAGACATAGACTGACCGTGTAGCAGGCCATTCGGGACCTTTATTTCATCGTCTCTATAACCCACATTGATCGGTAAATTGAATCGGTCGCGCTGCTGTTTGCCGCGATAACTAAGGTCTGCGCGGGGAATGGTATCTGAATAGCCTGCATTCCAGTTGGCACCCATCATGATCTCTTCGATCTCTTCGGCGCTATAACCCAGAGCATACATGCCCCCAACATAAGCCCCAATACTGGTACCGGCAATATAATCGACGGGGATTTGTTCCGCCTCCAGCGCCTTAAGCACGGCAATATGAGCCGCCCCTTTGGCGCCACCACCACTGAGTGCCAAGCCGATTTTAGGCCGCTCTTGGCTCACGGCTACACTAGAGAGACTCATTAGCAGAAAAATGAGTAGGAAAGGCTTGGTCATCGGCAGTTCATCATCTTATTGTTTAAGGAACAGGGCATTCTAACAAACATCTTAAATAACGAGAAAATTTTCACTTTTCAATAAGATTGTCTTAACAGATCTACTGAAGTTGGGCATTGAGGTATTGCTCAAACTCCGTAGTGGCCATCGGCTTAGCAAAGTAGTATCCCTGAATGATGTAACAACCACGACTAAAGACCTGCTCCAGCTGTTCTTGGGTTTCCACCCCTTCAGCCACCACCTTCAACTTGAGGTTACGCGCCAGCTCTATAATACTGCTGGCAATCGCCTGGTCGGCCTCGTTGTTGGCGATATCGATAAGGAAAGATCTGTCAATCTTCAAGGTACTCACATCGAAGCTACGCAGGTAGGCCAGGGATGAATAGCCAGTACCAAAATCATCGATAGCCACATCTATGCCTATGGCTCTCAGCGCCTCGAGATGATCTTTGGCCACATGTAGCTCTTTCATCAAAACGCCTTCGGTAATTTCCAGCCCCAACATCTTAGCCGGCATCCCCGATTCCTGGAGCGCCTGCTGCACATCCTGAATAAAGTCGGGCTGCCTGAAATGCACTGCCGACACGTTAACCGACAGCTTCAGCTCTTCGCCGAACTCCTCACCCCACTTAGCTCCCTGAATACAGGCCTGTTTGATCACCCAGCGATCGATATCGATGATCAGTCCGCAAGACTCGGCCACCCGAATAAAAATATCGGGACGAATATAGCCCTCTGTAGGATGATGCCAGCGTAGCAACGCCTCCATGCCCACCACCTTGTCGTCTTTGAGGATATCGATCTGCGGCTGGAAATGGAGTTCAAACTCCTGCCTGTCTATCGCCTTGCGCAGCTCAGCTTCCAACTTAAGATGGTAGAGCGCTTCGGCATTACGTTCGGCCGAGAAGTACTGGAAATTACCACGCCCCTCATCTTTAGCGTGGTACATCGCCTGATCGGCGTTTTTGATCAACACCTCAGGCTGCTTGGCATCATCCGGCCAGAGGCTTACACCGATACTGGTAGAGATAAAGAACTCGCGACCATAGAGCTCGAACGGTTGCTCGATTTGGCGAATCAAGGCTTCACACAGGTGATTGACCTCATCGATATCTGCCATGTCTCGCATCAAAATAACAAACTCATCGCCACCGAAACGGCACAAGGTGTGATTATCGCTCACACAGGATTGCAGTCGACTAGCGGCTTCAACGAGTAAGGCATCTCCCATGCTGTGACCATAGGAATCGTTAACATTCTTAAAGCGATCCAGATCGAGGAAGATCAACGCCAGTTTCTCCTGGGTTTGTTCGGCGCGATGGATGCATTTGGCTAAGCGAGAGGCAAACAACGAGCGATTGGGCAGACCGGTAAGCACATCATAGTTAGCCAGGCGGCGCAGGTCCGCCTCGGTCTGCTTACGCTCGGTAATATCGGAGAACACCGCCACATAGTGGCTAATAGCGCCGCGCTCATCCGTCATGGTCGACAGATTTAACCACACGGGGCAGATAAGCCCCTCGGCACACTGAAACTCATGCTCTCCGGTCCAGGTGATCCCCTGCTCCAGCAAGATATTGATCTCATCGCTTCGCTCTTCGCTGCTGTGCACCAACTGGGCAAAATAGCGGTCAATCAACTCATCGGCGGTCATGCCCAAAATCTTCTGCGCCGCCTTGTTAGAAACCCTAACCCGCTCGTCAGCATCTAAGATAAGCACGCCTTCAGAGGTATTGGCAAAGGCTTGCGCTAACAGCTTAACGTCATCTTCCAGACGACGCTGAGTGGTGATATCCGTGTAGATCCCCGCAACCTTTCTGACTTTGCCGCTCACGGCATCAAACTCAAGGGCTCGACCGCGCACACGAGTCCAACCCCAAGAGTCATCTGGTCGACGGTAGCGGTAATCCACATCAAGCCTGTCGTCCTGCTTAGACAATAGTCGCTTCCAGGCACTAAACACCTTGTCCTGATCATCTGCGTAGATGGGGAACTCTTCCATCTTAAGCTCAAAGGCATCTCCCTTTTCGGGGAAATAGCGGCCACGATTTTCCAGCAAAAATGAGTCACTGTCGCTATGCCACTCCCACAACTCGGAGTCACTTCCTCGCAGCGATTGACGCAATCTATCTTCACTATCTTTTAGTGCCCGGTTTACCCGTCTGAAGGCGCTAAGCTGCTTCTGGCGCAACAGCAGGAAATAGAGCCCCACCAACAACAAAGAGATGATGACCAAAGCCCTAAACCAGTCATAGTTCCACCAGTAATCTTCTACGACAAAGCTAAATGAATAGGGGGTTTGCGACCAGACACCATTTTGTTCACTGAGGATATCTAAGGTGTAGCGGCCCTCTTTAAGACCTGAGACGTTCACCTGAGACTGGCCCATCAACTGAAGATACTTACTCTCTTCCGAGTTCTGACCATGGCGCAAACGATACTGTAATTGAAATGGAATATCGGTGAGATAATCCAGGCTGGTGAGTTGGAAGCTGATCAGACGCGCACCGGGCTTTATAAGCATGCCGGGGTCTGGGACCAGCTTTATCTCGGTACTATCTTCATAAAAAACAGACACTGACTCCATCATGATGCCATCTTCTGCCAAACGATTACGCATCAAAGAGACATCAACCAGGCTCACACCATCAGGACTACCGACAAACAAACCGGCACTTGGCTCATAATAAGCGGCACCATCGTTTAACTCATGGCTGATTAAACCATCCTGTTTCTCAATCACAGTCAAGCCACCCGTGGTCAAGTCCTGCCGGATCAGAGAGTTAGCACAGCCAAGCACACGATAACCAGGCAACTGTTCGATAAAATAGATAGAGCTACAATCCACCTGCCAGTTGTCGGTAAGAAAATAGGTCAAGCCTGTTTTTGGATGATACTCCACTAAGCCCTTAGGCGAAGTGCCCAGCCATAGCACCCCCGAGTCCACCTCTTTGATATAACTGACGTCGATAGAGATATTGTTATCGGCAAAGATATCGATACGAGAGTAGAAGAGCCCCTTGTTATCTATATAGCCAAACAGATTCTCACCGCCTACCCACAGCTTGCCATCAGCCCCGCGGTAAATTGATCTAAGTGGGATCTGATGCTGAGTGCCATCAACTCCCTTAACGGGCATCCGGCTGGGCTCCAAGCTGCCTTTATCCCAATAAAACAGACCAGTAGCCGTAACAAACCACCAGCGTGAGGTAATAAGCGGATCTTTATAGGTGGAGTAGATCATCTTATTTTCGAGGGAAGTTCGCCCGCCGGAGATCTCGGCAAAGCGCAGCGTTTTCTGACTCAATCTGTCATAGACAAACAGGCCATTGGTGGTGCCCAGCAGCAGATATTGCTCATCAAATGGGCTCACCATATAGACACTGTCATTCACCTCCAGCTCGTCAGGCACAAAGGTTTGACTCGTCTTTGCAACCCTATCTATCTCGATAAGCCCTTTATCAGTCCCCAGCCAGAGTTGCTGCTCATCGGCATATATTGTCCACACCATCTCGTCACTAAGACGATATGGCGCACGCTGAGTAAAGTCGTCGATAACAAAATCAGGGTTATCGGCAATGATCGCCAGTCCATCACCCGAGCCACCAACCCATACCAAATCGTTACTATCGACCGCCAAATCATAGATATAATCCAAATCAGCTGCCAATTTTAAGTCATCGGTAAAGCGTTTGAGCTCTAAGGTATCTGGATGCCACTTGATCAGCCCCTCTCGTCCTGACAACCAGAGAAAGCCCAACTTGTCCTGAGCCATCTGAGTCACATAAAAAGGAAGCTGCTCTACCTTTTCCAGCGTCAAAGTATCTGGATAGACGCGGTACAAGCCGTTGCTCGACCCCAGCCAGAGCCGACCTGCTCTGTCTTCAAACAGACTCTTGATCTGCCCCTGCTCCTCAGTCCAGGGAAACAACCCTCTGAGCATGCCTAGGCTGTCTCTAAGCTGTAGCTCATAACTCTTACCCACGATAAGCTGCGAATCGCCAAATTGGGACAATACAAACCAAGGCATGTCGGGATCGGTGGGCAGAGCACTAATAAATGAGAGCGACATCGCCTCATAATTAAGGCGATACAATTCGCCATGGTAGCTTAGCAGTACATAACTGCCATCTTTCTGGCGAGTAATTGCCTGCAGGCCACCGCGATGAAACTCGGGAAAAAGCTGCGGCGAGCCGAGTTGCACAAACTTATCATTGATGATGTCGTACAGATAGGTGTTGGCATAACTGCTGACCAGTAGGTGTTTCTTACTGAGTGACTCAGTAAGATAGATATATTCATCGGAAAGACGAATAAGGTTGGCATCTTTATCGATACGCCTGGCCTTGGTATCACTGATACGGTATAGCCCCTGCTCGGTGGAGAGCCAAGTATAGCCATACTCATCGAAGCTGATATCGTTTACCGTGGCATTGTTGAGTCCATCCCGGGCACCAAATACCCTCTGCACCAGATCGCCGCCAACACTCGGCCCACTAACACAGAACAGCAGCAAACAAAGGCCTATTAAGCGTAACGCCTGGCTATAGCTCATAGAAGATCCCATTTAAAACAGACGGTACAACGGGGTTGGGGCATGGCGCAATAAACTTACAACTGTTACAAAAATATAATATATAAGTTAGCCTACCAAAAAAAAAGGTTCATCGCGGCTTTCCGGG
>NZ_JSFF01000014.1:0-136643 GCF_000773485.1 Shewanella sp. ECSMB14101
CCGGAAAGCCGCGATGAACCATAAAAAAGCCGCCCATCAGAGGCGGCTTTTTTGTGTTTTTTTAGGGCTTGCGCTCAATATGAGCCATATCCTTAGGCGAGGTAGGCGTATCCCGAATTGAGCAGCCAAACAAAATATTGCCCAATTGCTTGCTGCTGACAGAGGCTCATTGCCTGTTCGCTTTCGAAGCTAAACTGATTGGCTAGCAGCAGGAGTTCTTCATCTAACTCATCGTCTTCACTAAAGGTGTAGATCTCACCATTGATAAAGAGTCTGGCGTGTTTATCGCCTTCGAGACGAATCACCTTAAGTCCGCCGATGCGCTGTAAACTGGCGCCATCTTCCAGGGCTTCCATTAGCTCTACCTGGGCGTAATTGTCCCCTTGCTCACAAAGATCCAGCTCGAAGCGGTTCTGACTTAGGGTCTGACCCAGTAACGTTTGATAGTGTTCTGGCTGAGACAAGATCTCAGATACCAAGGCTAACATGCCTTCTTGCTGCTCAATGCTCAATAGGCCAGGGCTTGTAGGTTCCTGATTAGAGGTAAAGCGCTTATTACCACTATTGGTGTCAATTAAATGATCGGCAATACTGCTAAAGAGTTCTTGTTGGCTAGGCGTGCGAAAGCCTATTGAGTAACTCAGTGCCGTCTCTATGGTCTCGCCTCGGTGGGGAAAGCCTGGCGGAATATAAAGCATGTCACCGGCTTCGAGCACTACATCGATTATTGGTTCGAAGTCATCAATAAGCGCGGTGTGGGTATCGCCTCCACGTGGGGCATATTGGCCTTTGGGACCGACTTTCCAGCGCCTTTTGCCTTCGCCTTGCAGCAAGAAGACATCATAGTTGTCGATATGGGGGCCTACGCCGCCGCCCGGTGTGGCGTAAGAGACCATAAGATCATCAAAGCGCCAGTCGGGGATGAAGCGGAAGGCGTCTACCAACGGCTCCGCATCTGGGTACCAATGGTTGACTGCCTGCACCAGGAGCTGCCAGTTATTTTCGCCAAAAGGGGAATAGTCTTCGATAGGCCCCTGGATGATTTCCCAGTTATCCTGCTGAGTCAGCACGATACGCGAGGCGACTTCCTCTTCACAGGCGAGTCCTGCCAGCTCATCGGCGGCGATAGGATCATGAAAAGATTTAAAGGCGCCCTTGATAACCAGAGGCTGCTTTTGCCAGTGATGGGTTAAAAAATCTTGTGTATCGAAATTGAGGCTGTACATAGAGTGATTCGCCAAGCTGTGGTGGGGAAATGGGGGCAGTATAAGCCCAAAAGATCATATTCTGAAAATAATAAAGGCGGTAAGCATTTGCCTACCGCCTTTATGTTAACCCTATGGGATGATTACTTTAGATCATCTACAAAGGCTTCAGCGCGGCCGATATAGTTTGCCGGCGTCATCTTCTTGAGTTCAGTTTTGACTTCAGCTGGCAGTTCCAGCTTGTCGATGAACTGTGCCAGTTGCTCGCCATCGATACGCTTACCACGGGTCAGCTCTTTAAGCTTCTCGTATGGTTTCTCGATGCCGTAACGACGCATAACGGTTTGAACTGGCTCCGCCAGTACTTCCCAGTTTTGGTCCAGCTCTTCACGCAGGTGAACCTCGTTCACCTCCAGTTTGCTGATCCCTTTAAGGGTAGCCTGGTAGGCAATTAACGCGTGAGCCATGCCCACACCTAAGTTACGTAGAACTGTAGAGTCGGTCAGGTCGCGCTGCCAACGAGACACTGGCAGTTTAGCCGCCAAGTGTTGCATCAGAGCATTTGCGATGCCCAGGTTGCCTTCTGAGTTTTCAAAGTCAATTGGGTTAACCTTGTGCGGCATGGTCGATGAACCAATTTCACCAGCAACGGTTTTCTGCTTGAAATGACCCAAGGCGATATAACCCCAGATGTCACGGTCAAAATCGATCAATACGGTATTGAATCGCGCAACGGCGTCAAACAGCTCAGCGATATAATCGTGTGGCTCGATCTGTGTGGTGTAAGGATTCCAGTTGAGTCCCAGGCTGGTCACGAAACGTTCAGACAGGGTGTGCCAGTCAACTTCAGGGTAGGCCGACAGGTGAGCGTTGTAGTTTCCTACGGCGCCGTTGATCTTACCCATGATCTCAACCGCTTGGATCTGCTTAAGCTGACGCTCAAGACGCACGGCTACGTTGGCCATCTCTTTACCTAAGGTAGAAGGAGAGGCCGGCTGGCCGTGAGTACGAGACATCAGTGGCACAGAGCGATACTCGGTCGCTAGCTTCTTAACACTGTCTACAATCTGTTGACAGTAAGGCACCAGCACCTGCTCGCGAGCTTCGCTAAGCATCAGACCGTGAGACAGGTTATTGATATCTTCAGAGGTACAGGCAAAGTGCACGAACTCATCGATAGCAACCAGCTCACTATTATCCGCGATCTTCTCTTTGATAAAGTACTCGACCGCCTTCACATCGTGGTTGGTGGTGGCTTCGATGGTCTTGACGCGCAGGGCATCTGCTTCGCTGAAGTTGTCTTTGATCTGATCGAGCAAAGCCAGCGCGGCTTCGCTAAAAGGAGGAACTTCTTCAATTTCTGGGCAGCTGGATAGCAGCTTTAGCCAGTTTATTTCGACTTGAACACGGTATTTGGTCAGGCCGTACTCGCTGAAAATCCCTCGCAATGAGGCGGTTTTACTACCATAACGACCGTCTACCGGAGAGATAGCAGTTAGTGCGGAAAGTTCCATTAGAAGCTCCTTTAATGAACTTAGCTTATTATTTATAGGGTGAGGCTTTTCTTAGCTGTATCAACTATTGTTTTTCTCGAGAAGACAAGGTGTCTGCGCTTGCCTCCAAGTTGGCGCCACAACACCGCACTGCGCATGGCAGCCAGTAGCAGGGCACGTATCTTTTGTTGTACCAGAGGTTGTTTCAGAAACTCGGGATTGCCCGAGATCTGTATTTTGGGACCTAAGGTACTGATAATGTCGCTGTAGATGCCGGCAAAGTTGGCGACCACCTGATCATCGGTAATCGCAAAATGGTGCAGCTGTCTGTGTACCTGATTGATCCTTTCGGCCAGCATGCCCATGGCGTTTGCACTGCGGGATAGCTTGCGCTCTAGCGCCAAAATGCCGATGAGGTAACGGGTGATCTCAACATCTTTCTGCTTGTCATCCCCCAACTGATTCAACACCAGTTGGTAGCCACGATTCAATGCAGCCTTGTCGCTGTATACATCGGCAGTGTTATCGGGATTGGTCACCATAATGGTGTTTAGACAAGCGCTAAGCATCTCATCGTCAGCCTGACCATGTCTGGCGACCTTCTGTACTTGGCCAATTGCCTGAAGAATACCGGCAAAGGCCATGGTTCTGTCGAAAATCGGCTCGCTCACGGTTTACTCTCTTATCAGGGTGTCTATGATACCGCCGCCAAGGCAGACTTCGCCGTCATAAAACACAGCAGACTGGCCTGGGGTCACGGCCGCTACCGGCTCGTCGAAGATCACCTTGATGCGATCTTCCCCTTCATAGGTAAGGGTACAGGCAACGTCTTGCTGGCGATAACGCGTCTTAACTGTGATCGCTGCGCCATCGGCCGGCCCCTTTCTGTCGACCCAGTGCAGTTGATTGGCATAGAAACCCACTGACATGAGGCGAGGGTGCTGACCGCCTTGGCCGACGACTAATACGTTACGTTCGAGATCTTTATCTACCACATACCAAGGATCGTCATTGCTGTTTTTCATTCCGCCAATGCCCAGACCTTTACGTTGGCCCAGGGTGTGATACATCAAGCCTTGATGCTCGCCAATCACTTCACCTTCGGCGGTTTCTATCTTGCCAGGCTGTGCTGGTAAGAAGGTACTTAGAAAATCGGTAAACTTACGTTCGCCAATAAAGCAGATGCCCGTGCTGTCTTTCTTATCATGGGTAACTAAACCCATCTTCTTGGCGATGTCACGCACTTCGCTTTTTTCCAGCTCACCAACGGGAAATAGTGAGCGAGCGATCTGCTCGTTGCTCAAGGTGTAGAGGAAATAGCTCTGGTCTTTGTTGCCATCGACACCACGCAGCATCTGACTCTGGCCCGAAGCATCGCTGCGGCGCACGTAATGCCCCATGGCAATGTAGTCGGCGTCTAAGATATCGTCGGCAAACTCAAGAAACGCTTTAAACTTAATCTCTTTGTTACACATGATGTCTGGGTTAGGGGTACGACCCGCCTTGTATTCGGCAAGGAAGTATTCGAACACGTTATCCCAGTATTCAGCGGCAAAGTTGACCGTGTGCAGCTTGATGCCGAGCTTGTCACAAACGGCTTGAGCGTCTTTAAGATCTTCTGCCGCGGCACAATACTCATCGGTATCGTCCTCTTCCCAGTTCTTCATGAACAGGCCTTCGACTTGATAGCCCTGCTGTATGAGAAGATAGGCGGAAACAGATGAATCAACACCGCCGGACATGCCGACGATCACTTTTTTACCGTTTGGATTGGGTTCGATTGATGCCATAAATCCTAAAAACCAATTAAATATGTGTAGCTACGGCGTTTTGTCCAGTTGTCTAAAGTGGCTTTCGCCTAAGTCGGGCAGATCCCAATTTGACCTGCTATCTGGAAAATGTGTCGCCGTAATATGCGGGGGCATATTCTATCATGCATTGTGGCTTTGGGCTAACAGGAGAAACTGGCTATTGACCACGTCAGTCGAAAAGAGTTTTCCCTGGCGATAGTCGTGTATGCATTGCAATACCAGAGGGCTTCTGAGCTGTGGTTTGCGCTGCTCTATTTCATCAAGGGTCATCCACAGGGCGCGGCAGATGGCATTGTCTTGGGGCGTTGGTGTGAGTAATTCATCAAGGGCACAAGCATAGGTGAAGCGAAGAAAGGCCAAATCTTCATTGGCTTGAAACTGATAAATTTTGATGAGTGATTGTGGTTTGATGGCAACTCCTGTCTCTTCCAGCACCTCGCGCGCGCAGGCTTGGGTTAAGCTTTCATGGGCTTCCAGATGACCTGCTGGCTGATTATAGGTGAGCTTGCCATCGATAAGCTCCTCTACCATTAGGTATTTATCTTCGCAGGCGATCACACAGGCTACCGTGACATTGGGTTTATAGCGCTCCATCTATGACCTCGTTAGGATTGGGGTAAGACTCTATACTCGCCGTTTTTAATCTCATCTAGGCACCACTGACCTATTTTATAACGAATTAATCTGAGGGTAGGGTAACCGACATGGGCCGTCATTCGTCTGACCTGGCGGTTGCGTCCTTCACAGATCTCAATAGATAACCAGCTTGTGGGGATCTGCTGGCGTTCTCTTACCGGCGGCGTGCGCGGCCAGATGTCAGGTTGAGGCATACGAGTGACCTTTGCCGGCAGCGTTGGGCCATCTTTTAGATTCACGCCATTTCTGAGTGCTTCGATGGCCTCGTCGGTTGGAATGCCCTCGACCTGCACCCAGTAGGTCTTATAGGTTTTCTTTTTCGGTTCGGTAATACGAGATTGCAGCACGCCGTCGTTGGTGAGTAGCAGCAGGCCTTCGCTGTCGCGATCCAGACGCCCGGCGGCGTAAACCCCTTCTATGGGGATGAAGTCTTTGAGGGTCTTACGCCCTTGATCATCGGTAAACTGACACAAGACATCGAATGGCTTGTTGAACAGCACTATGATGGGATTTTCCGGACGCGGCTTGGGCTTTTTCGAGGTAAATTTCCCCGGCTTATGCAAGCGAGGTTTGCCTTTGGGATTGACGGCGCTCGAGGTTTTTGGGCCTTGGCTGCGACGAGTGATTTTAGATTTTGTGGGTTTGGTCAGACTCAAGTGGCAAACTTCTGGGGTAGTGTATGCTAATGCTGACATTGTACTGTGCATTCGCCATTAGTGGAATTTGAATATTGGCGTGAATGATTTATGATGTCGGCCAATTAAATGTGATCGATAGCAAAGCGTGAACAGAATTTGAGATGTTAACCGCGCTTTGTTTTGCATTAAATCGGTTTAAGTGTCAGGGCATGTCCCTTGGGCGTTCACCCTTACAGTTTATCCTTTTCATGCCTCGCATTCGCCATCGTAAAATTATAATAATTACATCATAGTGATTTGATTCATAAACAATTTATTTTAAAAAAACGTAGGAAATAAAATGAACGACAATCCAACGATCATCTATACGGAGACTGATGAAGCTCCGGCACTCGCGACCCTATCTTTACTGCCAATCATCAAGCACTTTACTGCCGCCGCAGGCGTCGGTGTTGAGACTCGTGATATTTCACTCTCTGGCCGTGTTATTGCTAATTTTCCTGAATTTTTAAGCCCAGAACAGCAGATCTCAGATGCCCTCGCTGAATTAGGTGAACTGGCCACTAAGCCAGAAGCCAATATCATCAAACTGCCTAACATCAGTGCCTCTATCCCTCAATTAAAAGCTTGTATCAAAGAGCTGCAGGAAAAAGGTTACGCGCTGCCTAACTATCCTGATGAGCCACAAAATGATGCAGAAGCCGATATCAAGGCGCGTTATGACAAGATTAAGGGCAGTGCCGTAAACCCAGTGTTGCGTGAAGGTAACTCAGATCGCCGCGCGCCAACTTCGGTAAAGAACTACGCCAAAAAGAACCCACACTCAATGGGAGCTTGGAGCCGTGATTCTAAGTCACACGTTGCCCATATGGATGCAGGTGATTTCTATGGCAGTGAGCAATCTGTCACCGTCGATGCGCCAACCAGTGTCGATATTCTGTTTGAAGGTAAAGATGGCAGCAGCAAGACGCTAAAATCTGGCCTTGAGCTGCTGGCTGGCGAAGTGATTGACGCCTCAACCATGAGCAAGAAGGCGCTAGTGGCTTATATGGAGCGCGAAATTGAGGCTGCAAAAGCTGAAGATGTGCTGCTATCACTGCACCTGAAAGCCACCATGATGAAGGTGTCAGATCCTATTTTATTTGGTCACGCGGTGAAGGTTTATTACAAGTCACTATTTGACAAGCATGGCCAGCTGTTTGAAGAGCTAGGCGTCGATGTTAATAATGGTTTCGGTGACGTCTATGCCAAGATCGCTAGCCTACCAGCGGAAAAGCAGGCCGAAATTGAAGCGGATATCGCCGCTATCTACGCCGAGCGTCCAGCCCTGGCCATGGTTGATTCTGACCGCGGTATCACCAACCTACACGTGCCAAGCGATGTGATTATCGATGCTTCTATGCCAGCGGCTATTCGCTCATCAGGCCAGATGTGGGGACCAGATGGCAAGCTGAAAGATACCAAGGCGTTGATCCCAGATCGTTGCTACGCCGGTGTGTACCAAGAAACCATCCAGTTCTGTAAAGAGCACGGCGCTTTCGATCCAACTACCATGGGTAGCGTACCCAATGTTGGCCTGATGGCACAGAAAGCCGAAGAGTATGGTAGCCATGACAAGACCTTTGAAATGGCTGCAGACGGCGTGGTGAAGGTTATCGATGCTGCCGGCAATCTACTCATGTCTCACGATGTGGAAGCGGGTGATATCTGGAGAATGTGCCAGGTGAAAGACGCGCCTATCCGTGACTGGGTTAAGCTGGCGGTAAACCGCGCGCGTCTGTCGTCAACGCCTGCCGTCTTCTGGCTTGATGAGAACCGTGCCCACGATGCACAACTGATTGCCAAAGTGAACAAGTATCTGCCTGAGCATGATACCGCTGGCCTAGAGATCCATATCATGGCGCCGGTTGAAGCCACTCGTTTCTCACTGGAGCGAATCAAACAAGGCCTGGATACCATTTCGGTGACGGGTAACGTATTGCGTGACTACCTAACGGACCTTTTCCCAATTCTTGAGCTGGGTACCAGTGCTAAGATGCTCTCAATCGTACCATTGATGAGCGGTGGTGGATTGTTTGAGACAGGTGCCGGTGGTAGTGCGCCTAAGCACGTTCAACAGGTGGAGAAAGAAGGTCACCTGCGCTGGGATTCTCTCGGTGAGTTTTTGGCCCTTGGCGCGTCACTCGAGCACTTGAGCCAAAACTATGATAATCCTAAGGCCCAGGTATTGGCCGATGCATTGGATAATGCCATCGGTAAGTTCCTCGACGAGAATCGTTCGCCTTCACGTCGTGTGGGTGAGCTGGATAACCGTGGTAGCCATTTCTATCTGGCCATGTACTGGGCTCAGGCATTAGCAGCGCAGGACAGTGATGCTGAGCTTAAGGCTAAGTTTGCGCCATTAGCGGAAGCCTTTGCCAATAACGAAGCTAAGATAGTTGCAGAGTTAAACGGTGCACAGGGTCCGGCAGTTGATTTGGGTGGTTACTATCGCCTGGATGCTGCTAAGGCAACAGCGGCGATGCGTCCAAGTGCGACACTCAATCAGCTGTTAAGCTAATAGCAGGTTGAAAAAGGCGCCTTGTGCGCCTTTTTCACAATAAATAAAAAAGGCAGGGATAACCCTGCCTTTTTTGTTTTTTAAACCCACTATTTAGTGGGCGATATCGCTGACGCGTGCATCCCTTTAGGCCCCTGTTCCACCTCGAATTGGACTGATTGGCCTGCTTTTAGAGTTCGATAGCCTTCCATTTCAATGGTAGAATAGTGTGCGAAAACGTCTTCACCACCAGCTTCAGGGCAGATAAACCCGAATCCTTTGGCGTTGTTGAACCATTTCACAGTTCCGTTTGCCATACTTCCACTTCCTTCTGTTGTTTACTGACCAGTAAGATAGTAAAACTTAATGAGGCGGGGTAAATTCACCGCTCGATGAACAGAATGAAACCAGTAAAAGCGGATGTCAAGATTAATTTAACAAAAAAGCAACAATTGGCGCGGGAACACCGGGAAATGGTTTTAATGGTCGGATGAGTGATAGGTTTATCCTGGGTAGGTAGTAACATTTGGAAGAAGCCAAAACTAGAGGCTAATATTGAAATATGGGTAAAGTAGGTAATATTGAGCACATTGAAGAGCGCGCGGAAACAGAGCTTATGCCGCCTTCTATGTACAAAGTGATCTTAAACAACGATGACTATACTCCGATGGACTTTGTCATCGAGGTGTTACAACTCTTTTTTAATAAAAACGAACAAGAAGCCACAGATATCATGTTGGCGATACATCATCAGGGTAAGGGAATTTGCGGCGTTTTCCCTTTTGGCATTGCAGAAACTAAGGTCGCACAAGTAAATCAGTTTGCAAGACAAAACCAACATCCGTTACTGTGTTCATTAGAGAAAGCCTGAAGATCGAAGTTTTGTGATTATTTTAGGGGGTGCTTATGTTAAATAAAGATTTAGAGGTCACCTTGAATCTGGCGTTTCAGCAAGCCAGAGACGCGCGGCACGAATACATGACCGTAGAGCATCTGCTATTGGCGTTAATCGACAATCCAGCGGCCCAAGAGGCGTTATTGGCCTGCGGTGCGAATCTCGACAAACTAAGAGAAGATGTGTCGAGTTTCATCGAACAAACCACTCCTATTATCAGCGACCCAAATGATGATAGAGAAACCCAACCCACCTTAGGTTTTCAGCGTGTACTGCAGCGAGCGGTTTTTCATGTGCAGTCTTCTGGTCGCAATGAAGTCACCGGCGCCAATGTCTTAGTGGCTATTTTTAGCGAGCAGGAATCCCAGGCGGTGTACCTGTTACGCAACTGTGAGATCACCCGTCTTGATGTAGTGAACTACATCTCGCACGGTGTTGCGCGCGATGAACTGGACAATGCCCAAGAGCCTGAGCAGATTGAAGATAATAGCGAACCGGAAGAGCGCAGTAAGCTGTCGCAATTTACTGCGAATCTCAACGAAGAGGCACGCAAGGGCAATATCGATCCTCTGATTGGCCGCGCCGATGAAATTGAGCGCTCGATTCAGATCTTATGTCGCCGTCGTAAGAATAATCCGCTACTGGTGGGTGAAGCGGGCGTGGGTAAGACGGCAATCGCTGAAGGTTTAGCCTATCGCATCGTTAACGATGAAGTGCCCGAGGTGATGGCTGATGCCACCGTCTACTCTTTAGATCTTGGTGCACTGCTGGCGGGCACCAAATACCGCGGGGATTTTGAGAAACGTTTCAAGAGCCTACTTAAGGAGCTGGCGCAAGACGAGCATGCGATTTTGTTTATCGACGAGATCCACACCATCATTGGTGCCGGCGCCGCGTCAGGCGGTGTAATGGATGCGTCTAACTTATTAAAACCGCTTCTGTCTAGCGGTCACCTGCGTTGCATGGGCTCAACCACTTTCCAGGAATACCAGAGTATTTTTGAGAAAGATCGGGCCCTGGCAAGACGCTTCCAAAAAGTCGATATTAATGAGCCTTCGGTGGCAGAAACCACCAAGATCCTACAAGGCCTCAAGAGCAAGTATGAAGAGCACCATGGTGTGCGCTATACCCTGGCAGCACTCTCGGTTGCGTCTAAGCTATCGGATAAGCATATCAATGACAGACACTTGCCAGATAAGGCGATAGACGTGATCGATGAGGCGGGGGCTCGTATGGCGATGCAACCCGCTAGCAAGCGTAAGAAGACCATAGGCCAGGCGGAGATCGAGTCGATAATCGCCAAGATGGCGCGGATCCCTGAGAAGACGGTTTCGGCAAACGACAAGGATATGCTGAAAAATCTTGAGCGTAATCTCAAGATGGTGGTATTTGGTCAAGATAAGGCCATTGAAGCACTTAGCTCGGCGATACGTCTGTCGCGCAGTGGCCTGAGCGGCGCTCACAAGCCTGTGGGGAGCTTTTTGTTTGCCGGGCCAACCGGGGTAGGTAAAACCGAGGTAACCAGCCAACTGGCGTCCTGTCTTAGCCTCAAGCTGGTACGTTTTGATATGTCTGAGTACATGGAGAGTCATACCGTGTCTCGCCTTATCGGTGCACCACCAGGCTATGTTGGTTACGATCAGGGTGGTTTGTTGACCGATGCAGTGATAAAGAATCCTCACTGTGTGGTATTGCTCGATGAGATTGAAAAAGCGCATCCTGATGTCTATAACCTGTTGCTTCAGGTGATGGATCACGGCACCTTGACGGACAACAATGGCCGTAAGGCGGACTTTAGGCACGTGACCTTAGTGATGACCACTAACGCCGGTGTGCAGGAGACGGTGCGTAAATCGATTGGCTTTAAGCAGCAAGATCATAGTCAGGACGCCTTGTCTGAGATTAATCGAGTCTTTTCGCCTGAATTTAGAAACCGCTTAGATGAGATCATCTGGTTCAATCATCTGGATATGACAGTGATTGCCAAGGTGGTTGATAAGTTCCTGGTAGAGTTACAGGCGCAGCTTGATGAGAAATCTGTGGTGCTTGAGGTGAGCGATGAAGCCAGAACCTTGCTGGCCGAGAAGGGCTATGATAAGGCGATGGGCGCGCGGCCAATGGCGCGCGTGGTCACCGAGATGATTAAACGTCCGCTTGCCGATGAGATCCTCTTTGGCCAACTTGAGAAGGGCGGTACGGCCTATGTTGATGTTGACGGTGATAAGCTGAGCATTAAGGTCGAGCGACCGGAAAAGCTGACACAGACATAAAGAAAAAAGGCTGCAATTGCAGCCTTTTTTATGATTTGTCATGGGCTTATCACAAAGGATAACGCCGCCTGTTCTCTGGTCAGGAACTATCCGTGCAGGAACAAAAAAAACCGGCTCTGCCGGTTTTTATTTCGTTAGCTAACTTTAGCGTGAACGGAAGACGATGCGCCCTTTGCTCAAATCATAAGGGGTCAGCTGTACAGTGACCTTATCACCCGTCAGAATACGGATGTAGTTTTTACGCATTTTGCCTGAGATATGGGCGATTACTACGTGACCATTCTCTAGCTCTACTCGAAACATTGTATTTGGCAAGGTTTCAAGAATAGTGCCTTGCATCTCAATGTTGTCTTCTTTCGCCATTAATCAGTTATCCTGTTAGCCTTCAAATATTAAAAACGGGCGTATCATGCCGCAAATTGGTGCTGCTGTAAAGAGGTGTTCGTTATCTGGGCAAATATCTGTTTGCTTTCTTTTTTCTGATTTCTTCGCTTTATTCGCTTCGTTGCCAACCGTTTGTGGTTAAGATCTCATAGGGGTGATAGGCGGTCTTGTAATTCATCTTACGCGACTCATGGATCTGATAACCCAGATAAACATGTGCTTTATTCATCTGTTTTGCAAGCTGGCACTGCAGTAGGATCATAAAGGATCCCAGAGAGCGTTTATCCAATTCAGGCGCAAAAAAGCTATAGATGGCGGATAGGCTGTTAGGCAGTATATCGGTCACTGCAACGCCGATGAGTTTGCCTTGAAGCCTGAGTTCCAGCAATTGGGGGGGATGCCAACTGCACTGCACGAAATGATCGTATTGTTCTCTCGATGGCGGGTACATGGGACCGTCATGATGACGCGCCTTGATGTATGTCTCGTACAATGCATAGTGCTCGTCGCTGCAGGCATCAACCAGAGACCAGCTGATATCCTGATTTTGCTTTAGGGTGCGCTTTTGCCGACGTGAGGGCTGAAAAGCGCCTACGGGGATCCTTATTGGCAGACAAGCCTGGCAGTGGGGACAATGAGGCTTGTATATGGTTTCGCCACTGCGTCTAAACCCTAAGGCGAGTAACTTTTCAAACAAGGTTAAGTCGAGCGATTCTTCTTGCAGTACCAACAGTTGTTCTTGTTTGTTGGGCAGGTAACTGCAGTCGAAAGTGTGGGTCATGCCCACTTGAATGGTATCGGATCTAGAGCTCAAGCTGCACCTCTTGGGGATGCCAGGCATCGCTGGCGACTTCAACATCGCGAAAACGCTTCAACAAGTTGAAGAAATCGTTACGCTTGAGCGCTTTTGCGCCCAGTGACGCCAGATGAGGGTTCATGACCTGGGCATCGATTAGGCGGTACTTGTGTGCGAGTAGATGTTGATGCAACATCGCCATGGCGGCCTTGGAGGCATTGCTTTGTAGGTGAAACATGGACTCGCCACAAAATACCTGGCCAATGGCGACCCCATAGAGGCCACCGATGAGCTTATTATCATCCCATACCTCCACCGAATGCGCCTTGTGCTGCTGATGAAGGGCTTTATAGGCTGTTTGAATTTCAGCTGTGATCCAGGTTCCTTCCTTGCCTTGGCGAGTGAGGGCGCAGTTTTCAATTACCTGATTAAAAGCGCGGTTAACGCTGAAATGCCACCGGCTTCGTTTGATGTGACGCTTGAGGCTACGACTAACTTTGAGTGCACCCGGTACGAATACGGCACGCGGGTCTGGCGACCACCAGAGTATGGGGTCGTTTTCGTTAAACCAAGGAAAAATCCCCTCATAATAGGCGTTGAGTAGTCGCTTGGGATGAAGATCTCCACCGATGGCCAAGAGTCCGTTTGGATCGGTTAAGGCAAACTCCGGCGAGGGGAACTTTGCCAGTTCATGATTTAAATAGGACAGTGAGTTCACAATTGAGTAAAATTAGTTATCGGCCTCTTTATAAGTTAGCGGAAAACCTCTTATGTTGAAACCTGCAGCGCTTCACTTTCGCCTTATTTGGTCAGTTTTTATCTTAGCGGCAAGTCTGGGTCTGTGTGCTGGTGTGGATGCAGCCTATGAGCGGAATCAAGCGGTGCCAGTTGAGAAGGTCGAATATGGCTATGTAACTTCGGTGCGCAATATTACACAAACTCAATTGGTTGAAGATCGTAATCAGGGTTGGCGTGCATTTGGCGGCGCGCTCATAGGCGGCGTCATAGGTCACCAGTTTGGTGGTGGTAGCGGTAAGGACGTGGCGACCGTATTAGGTGCCTTAATAGGTGGCGGTATAGGCCACAGATCGGGCGACGATTATTATCAGCAACTCAAACTCGTGGAGTTGATGATCCGCTATGAAGATGGCCAAGAGGTAATGGTTATCCAAGATTATGACCCAGGTATGATTTTTAATGTCGATGATGAAGTTCGAGTGGTGTACCTGCAAGGCCGGGTGCGGGTCGATCTGGCCATGTAGCTGGAATTATGTGTTGAGCAATAGTACAAATAAAAAAGGAGCCGTTAGGCTCCTTTTTTGTGCATTATTTGCGCAGCATTTACCGGTTTACATTAGAAACCGCGAGGTAGTTGTCCTTTACCTGCAAGCTTGGCTCGCCATAGCTCTTTTGGCGTCATACCGCCAGAAGTTGATTTACTAGCAGTAGCTTTAGCCTTTACTGGCGCCGCCTTCTTAGGAGCAGCCTTTGGCTTTTCTGCTTTAGGTGTGGCTTTTACAGCTGGAGTCGCTGTGCCTTGCTCGGCCAACATGGCCTCTAAATCACTAAAACGAAGAGATTTACCACCATCGATCTTATACCAGCTTCCTTTCTGCTCGATAGTCACGCTCTTACCCTGGGCTTTACTCAAGGCCGTTTCGAGTGAGCTAATTACCTCTTCTTTGGTCAACTTTGACATAGTATTAACCTATTTCTTTTAATGTGTAATTGAAGGTTTGGCCTAATTTTATAGTTGAAACGCCCGAAATGTCCAATTTTCACAGAAATTCAACGTATTTCTATGAACTGAGCCCCAGATATGGCTAAACTAGGCGCTAATATCACAGCTAATTTTTCGTGATTGAGTGAGAGGTTGGCTTATCTTATCTGATTCAGATTAGGAGCTTAGATGAATCGCACAGCATTAACCCGCTACCTTACGGAATTTCTGCAGGTGGGCAATTATAAGGACTATGCCCCCAACGGTTTACAGGTGGAAGGCAAGGAGCGAATAAAGACGATTGTGACTGGAGTGACCGCCTGTCAGGCGTTGATCGATAGAGCGGTTGAGCTAAATGCCGATGCCCTGCTGGTGCACCATGGTTTCTTTTGGAAGGGGGAGTCAGAGACCATTACCGGCATGAAGTATCGCCGTATTAAGACGCTGATTAATAATGATATTAATCTTTATGGCTATCATCTTCCGCTCGATGGTCACCCTATGCTGGGCAACAATGCTGAGCTGGCTCGAGAGCTAGGGATTATCGATGCGGAATCGGTAGAAGGGGTTGCTCAAGGCCTTGTGTGGCAAGGACGTTTGGATGAACCTATGGCGCCAAGTGCGTTTGCAGCTCATCTTGCCAGCGTGCTAGGACGTGAGGCGCTGCATCTTGGCGAGAGTGATAAAGCTATCCATCATCTGGCCTGGTGCAGTGGCGGCGCTCAAGATTATATCGACATCGCGGTAGAGCTAGGTGTCGATGCCTTTATTAGCGGCGAAGTATCTGAGCGCACATTCCATAGCGCCGTAGAGCAAAATATTCATTACTACGCTGCGGGTCACCACGCCACAGAAAGATTTGGTATCAAGGCATTGGGCGAGCATCTGGCGAATGAGTTTGGCTTGACCCATCACTTTGTGGATATCCACAACCCAGTGTAGTGGCGCCGTGAACTGAGCTTATTATTAGGTGATAACCTAAAATAAAAGGCCGCTAATTAGCGGCCTTTTTGCTTTAAATCAAAGGGGGTTTGGCTTACTTGACTCGCATGCCAGGTTGAGCGCCTTCATGGGGCTCTAGAATCCACAGATCTTTCTTACCCGGTCCTGCGGCAAGCACCATACCTTCAGACATGCCGAAACGCATCTTACGTGGTGCCAGGTTGGCCACCATCACAGTTAGCTTGCCTTCTAGGTCTTCTGGAGCATAGGCTGACTTGATACCGGCAAAGACCTGCTTGGTTTCGCCACCTAGGTCGAGTTGCAGCTTAAGTAGCTTGTTGGCTTCAGGTACATGCTCTGCCTTGGCGATGCGAGCGATACGCAGATCCAACTTGGCAAAATCATCGAAGCTGATCTCTTCGCTGATAGGATCAAGCTCCAGCTGGCTTTTAGGGGCTTCAGTTACCTGGAGGTTTTCGGTCGAGGCTTCAATGATGGCTTCGATGTTTTTCATTTCGACGCGCTGCATCAGGGCCTTGAATGGCGCAATTTCGTGACCGCTCAGATCTTTGGCTAAATCATCCCAAGTCAGCTCAAGTTGCAGGAAGGTCTCAACATCCTGGGCCAGTTTAGGCAGCACAGGCTTAAGATAAGTAACCAGGATGCGGAACAGGTTCAGCGCATTGCTACACACCTGATGAGCTTCCTCTTGCTTATCTTCCTGCTTCACCAGCTGCCAAGGTGCAGCATCGGCAACATAGGCGTTGGCGATATCGGCAAGCGCCATGATTTCACGCATTGCTTTACCAAATTCGCGGGTTTCGTAAAACTCGGCAATCGTATCGGCTTTGGCGAGGAAGGTTTCGCTCAGGCTGGTATCGGCTACCTTGGCGAGCTTGCCATCGAAACGCTTGCTGATAAAGCCTGCGGTGCGTGAGGCGAGGTTAACCAGTTTACCCACGAGATCTGAGTTGACGCGTTGAGCGAAGTCTTCCAGGTTAAGGTCTAGGTCATCGATACGGCTGCTGAGCTTAGCCGCGTAGTAGTAACGCAGGTACTCAGGGTTTAAATTATCCAGATAGGTTCTGGCCTTGATAAAGGTGCCCTTAGATTTTGACATCTTGGCGCCGTTTACCGTCACATAACCATGGGCGTATACGCTGTTTGGCTTGCGGTAACCTGCACCTTCAAGCATGGCTGGCCAGAATAGGCTGTGGAAGTAAACGATATCCTTACCGATGAAGTGGTACACCTCGGCCGTAGAGTCTTTGGCCCAGAACTCGTCGAAGCTTAGGTCGCTACGCTTGTTACATAGGTTTTTGAATGAGCCCATGTAACCGATAGGCGCATCGAGCCAGACGTAGAAGAATTTACCCGGCGCATCGGGGATCTCGAAACCAAAATAGGGGGCATCACGGGTGATATCCCACTGCTGTAGGCCTTGGTCGAACCATTCGCCCAGCTTGTTGGCCATCTCTTGTTGCAGTGAGCCTGAGCGGGTCCACTCTTTTAACATCTCTTCGAAGGCGGGAAGGTCGAAGAAGAAGTGCTCAGTCTCTTTCATCACTGGTGTTGCGCCTGATACCGCCGACTTAGGATCGATCAGATCCGTTGGGCTGTAGGTCGCGCCGCAGCTGTCACAGTTGTCGCCATATTGATCGACAGACTTACACTTAGGGCAAGTGCCTTTGACGAAGCGATCCGGCAGGAACATAGACTTTTCAGGGTCGAATAGCTGAGAGATGGTTTTCGACTTGATATAGCCGCCATCGCGCAGCTTTAAGTAGATCTCGCTTGCCAGTTCACGGTTCTCATCGCTGTGAGTGCTGTGGAAGTTATCGAACTGGATATTAAAGTCGGCAAAATCTTGCTGATGTTCTTTCTGTACCTGAGCGATCATCTCTTCAGGCGCCATGCAAAGCTGTTGTGCTTTAAGCATGATGGGGGTGCCGTGGGCATCGTCTGCACAGATATAGTGACATTCGTGGCCGCGTAGCTTTTGAAAACGCGCCCAGATATCGGTTTGAATATATTCAAGCATGTGACCTAAATGTATGGGGCCATTGGCGTACGGAAGTGCGCTGGTCACGAGAATTTTACGTTGTGAAGTTGCCATCTTGTCTCTAAATCAGTAAGTGCCCAAAAAGAATGGCATAGATACTAACCGATCATCGCTAAAGTTTCATCAAAAGCTGCTTTAAGTGAATTAAATCTATCCGAATATGAGGAGTTTTTCTGATACACTTATTCAAATTTATTTTCGGAGGTAGTCGTTTTGTCTTCAGCGTCTCAGAATTATCATCTTAGTGATGATCTGCTTGGTCCGGTTTTGGCGATTTTAGATGCCCATCAAGATCCCTATTTAATGCAAGGTTTGGTGAGCGCAGGTTGTGTGACCAAGCTAGATATCGAAGGCAAGCGATTGCAACTTGGGCTTTGTTATCCTTATCCCTGTCAGAGCCAGTATCGCGACACCGTTATGGCAATCACCAATAAGTTAGCAGTGCTTGATGCCATCGATGAAGTGGAATGTGAAATCGATTTTCAACCTGCCGTTATCTCTTCTGGCGCCGTTGAACCCTTACCAAACGTCAAGCAGGTGATCGCCGTAGCTTCTGGTAAAGGCGGCGTGGGGAAATCAACCACTTCGGTGAACCTGGCGTTGGCGCTCGCAGCCGAAGGTGCCAAGGTGGGTATACTCGATGCCGATATTTATGGTCCCTCAATTCCTTTAATGCTTGGTGTGCCCAACTTTAACCCAGTTTCGCCTGACGGCAAGATGATGACGGCTGCCGAGGCCCATGGCATCGCTGCACAGTCAATTGGTTTTATCGTCAGTGGTGATGAAGCTGCCGTGTGGCGCGGCCCTATGGCGGCGGGCGCCTTAGCACAGCTCCTCAACGAGACCTTGTGGCCAGAACTGGATTACTTGGTGATCGACATGCCACCTGGGACAGGTGATATTCAGCTCACCTTATCGCAAAAGGTGCCTGTGAGCGGTGCAGTCGTGGTGACTACGCCGCAGGATATCGCCCTGGCAGATGCCAAGAAGGGGATAAGCATGTTCCAAAAGGTGAATATACCTGTGCTGGGCATAGTGGAAAATATGAGCTTCCATATTTGTAGTGATTGTGGTCATAAGGAACACCTCTTCGGCGAAGATGGCGGTCTTAAGATGGCTGAGCGCTATAATGTACCGTTGCTGGGCCAATTGCCGCTGCAACTCAATATTCGTGAGGATGTGGATAAAGGTGTACCGACTGTGGTCGCCGACGGTGAGAGCCAAGTGGCCTTGCTGTATAAGGAGATTGCCAGAAAAGTCGGGGCACAACTTGCCCTGAGCCAGACACAGAGTGTCGTATCTATTTCAATTTCAGATGATGAGTAAGGTTTAAAAGCATGAATTCGCAATGTGTCATAATTGGTATCGCTGGGGCATCGGCGTCGGGTAAGAGTCTAATCGCGAAGACTATCTATGAGGAGTTATGTCGTGATTTGGGCACTGACCAGATAGGTGTGATTGCCGAAGATGCTTATTATAAAGATCAGAGTCATCTGTCGATGGATCAGCGAGTATTGACCAATTATGATCACCCCAAGGCACTGGATCATCAACTCTTGTGCGAGCACCTTAGCGCACTGAAGAACGGTCAGGCGGTGGAAATTCCTCAGTATAGCTACACAGAACATACACGTTTGGCTGAGACAGTCACTATGACCCCGAAGAAGGTGATTATTCTTGAAGGGATCTTGCTGCTAACCGATCCAAATCTGCGTGAGAAGATGGATGCCAGCGTGTTTATGGATACGCCTCTGGATATCTGTTTTATGCGCCGCTTGACGCGTGATGTGGCAGAGCGTGGCCGCACCATGGAGTCAGTCATGCAGCAGTATACTCAGACTGTGCGTCCTATGTTCCTGCAGTTTATTGATCCTTCTAAACAATACGCTGACATTATTGTGCCTCGCGGTGGTAAAAACCGCATTGCGACCGATATATTAAAAGCTAGAATTCAACATCTTTTAGCAAAATAGATTAGGTATTTTGGGAGTTCGGCTGGGATGCGTTTAACTGATTTAGACATTGAAACATGTTTAGACCACGGCAATATTGTGATCGCGCCGCGTCTGGGTGCTGATACCCTAAGTGGCGTTAGTGGCGATGTTAAATTAAGTGATCAGTTCTGCGTATTTCAAGGCCATAGGGCTCCTTATATCGAGCTTAGTGTTCCCAATACAACGCTCTGCAAGAAGCCCTTGCTAGTCGGATCAGCCAGGACAACTAATGTCTGACGCGATTTGGATTAACGGTCAGCGAAACACTAGCGTGTCGGCGCTCGACAGAGGCCTCGCCTATGGCGACGGCCTTTTTGCTACCATGCGTTGCCAAGGTGGTGAGATAGCCTTCCTAGAAAACCATCTACTGCGATTAGCACAAGGCGCGAAGCGCTTGGGGATCCCCTGGCAAGCGACTCAGGCATTGCGCAGTCAACTGGCAGAAGCTTGTGCGCAGGGCGATACCCAGTATTCAAACGATTTTTGTCTTAAGCTACTCATTAGCAGAGGCGTCGGTGGACGAGGTTACATGCCACCACAAAGCCCGCAGCTAACAGAGGTCATATCGCTTCATGAGATCCCTGCTCATTATCGCCAGTGGCAAGAAACAGGCATCAGACTGCAAACCAGTCAGGTGCGTCTGGCCAAGCAGGCGCTGCTGGCCGGCATCAAACACTTAAATCGACTCGAGCAAGTGTTGATCAGGGCTCAGGCGCTCGCCGAAGGCTTTGATGATTGGCTGGTTTGCGACACTGATACAGGTATTGTTGAAGCGTCTATGGCAAACCTCTTTTTTATTCAAGGACAAACACTGGTAACGCCGAGCCTGCATTTTTCTGGTGTGGCGGGAGTGATGCGTGAGCAGTTGATACTCTGGTTTGTCGCTGCCGGTTTTAATGTTGAGGCGCGTCAGGTGTTGCCCAGTGAACTCGCGAAATTTGACCATGTCCTGGCCAGTAATAGCTTGTTTGGGGCCGTTGGCATTACCCAAATAGATAACCATTCATTTAGCCTAAGCCCGCTGCTGGCAAACATTAGGCAAGAATTAAAACTAACGTTATGAGAAAACTGATTATTGGTGTGCTTGCAACACTCTTCACCCTGCTATGTGTGAGTGCGGTAGGTTTATATTGGGTTTATCAAAGTGTGGTGAGTTATAGCCAGACGCCCCTTAAGCTTCAACAGCCTATGGAATTTGAAGTTGCTCGCGGTACCTCTTTTTCGCAGATGGCTTTGGCATTGGAGCAAACCGGTGCCATAGATGAGCTTTGGAAGCTTAAGGTGTTGGTCAAGCTACATCCTGAGCTTGCCAAGATCCGCAGTGGTTTGTATCAAATTACCCCGAATGAGAGCATTATCGAGTTGCTTGAGAAGCTCAATCAGGGACGTGGGATGGTGTTTTCAGTTACCCTTATCGAAGGTCAAAGTATCAAAGAGTGGCGAGCACTTCTGAAGCAGTTGCCTCGCATTCAGTGGCAGGAGGAGCCTTTCCTGCGAGTGCTGCGAAATAATGGTGATGAGTCCAACTTGCCCGAAGGTAAGTTTTACCCAGATACCTATCATTATGGCGCCGGTGATTCTGTGTTGGTGATTTTGCAGCAGAGTTACCAAAAGATGCAGCAGGAACTCGATAAGGCCTGGCAACAGCGGGATAAAAGCATCCCGTTAAAAAGTCCTTATGAGCTGCTTATCATGGCCTCTATTATTGAGAAAGAGACAGGCAAGGCCAGTGAACGCCCGTGGATCTCGGCGGTATTTACCAATAGGTTGCGTAAGGGGATGCGTTTGCAGACCGATCCAACCGTGATCTATGGGATGGGTGATCGATATCAAGGTAACATCACACGCAAAGATCTGCGGGAGCAAACGCCATTCAATACTTATCGTATTAATGGTTTGACGCCAACTCCCATAGCTGCCCCAAGCACTGCATCCTTAATGGCGGCGGCGCAACCAGCTGATGTTGATTACCTCTATTTCGTGTCGAAGAATGACGGCAGCCATATCTTTTCTAAAACATTAAACGAGCACAACCGTGCTGTAGATAAATACCAGAGAAATCGATGAAGCAAAGCAGCGCGAAATTTATTGTTATTGAGGGCTTGGAAGGGGCAGGTAAATCCAGTGCCATCGCCTTGGTCAGAGACTTTATTGAAAAGCATAACGGTGAGGCGCCCGTTTGCACTCGTGAACCGGGTGGAACGCCGTTAGCCGAGCGCATTCGTGACTTGGTTAAAATTGCCGATCCGAATGACCCTTTGTGTGACGAGTCAGAGTGTTTACTCATCTATGCCGCTAGGGCTCAACTGGTTGCCAATGTGATCAAGCCTGCATTAGCAAAGGGCCGTTGGGTACTAGGTGATCGCCATAACCTTTCCTCTTTAGCTTACCAAGGTGGCGGTCGTCAATTGATGCCTTTGGTTGAGGCCGTGAGCCAGGCGACCCTAAAGGGGTTTAAACCCGATCTCACCTTATACTTGGATATCGACCCAAAGCTTGGGCTGCAAAGAGCAAGGGATCGTGGCGCGTTAGATAGAATTGAGCAGCAGGCCCTGAGCTTTTTCGAGCGTGCCAGGTCGACCTATCTGAAAATTGCTAACGAGGACGAGTCTATCGTGGTGATCGATGCAAGTCAGACGATGGCTGAAGTGCATAAAGAGATCTTAGCTGTGCTACAGCGCCAAGATTGGTAATGATGAAACAGGAAGGGACTATGCTGCTGCCTTGGTTAACAGAGCCTACCGCATCTTTTTGTCATCAGCTGATGACGGGGCAGCAAGGGCATGCCTACCTGTTGGGGATTCACCAAGGCTACGGTGGCATGGAGCTGGCGCAGACATTAGCCCAAGCAGCTCTTTGCACGGCGACAACGACCACAGGAGGTTGCGGGGTCTGCAAGAGCTGTCAGTTATTTGCTGCGGGTAATCATCCGGATTTTTATCATCTCGAGGCCGATGGTAATCAGATCAAGGTCGATCAAGTACGTGAACTGTGTCAGAAACTGACGGCAACCGCTCAGCAGGGCGGGATGCGGGTGGCAGTACTGAAAAACTGTGAACGCCTCAACACGGCGGCGGCCAATGCCTTGTTGAAAACTTTGGAAGAGCCAGGAAAGCAAACATTGCTACTGCTCCAGAGTGATACCCCCAGCCGTTTGATGGCTACCATAAGTAGCCGCTGTCAGCGCTTACATTGCCAGTTGCCTAGCAGGCAAGAGGTACAGACTTGGCTTAACGAGCAGTTTAGCCTGGAGCGCGATGTCACCTGGTGCTTGCCTGTGGTCGGCGGACCTGTCGAACTGTTAAGTACTTTAAAAGATGAGCGTTATGAGACCTTGGTTAGCCTTAGAAAAGCCTGGATACAAAGTTTGTCGTCTGGACACCTGTGTGCTAACTTAACTAATATAAATGAAAAGCAAGTTTCTGATGCACTTAAAGTTTTGTATGTTGTTCTACGACAAAAACTGGTCAAGCAGAAAAATGCTGATGCGCTAATTAACATTAAGATAACAAAATTTGCAGCCGAGGTGATGGAGACGTATCATAGCTTGAGTATGATGCCCAATGTGAATTTTATGGCCGTTTTTCAGGCGTTTATCTTAGAGTATCAGTCGCTAACAACAAGTTAAAATAATATGGTCGATCTCGTGGTTAATTTTGATACATTACATCAGCTATATAGAGCTTACATGCCCTTTATCCAGCCGGCGGGCTTATTTGTGGCTACAACTGAGAGCCATTATTTAGGGCAGGAGTTAACCATTGCCTATCAACTGCCTGGTTCTACCGTTCGTCATGAGTTTCAAGGCTTGGTTGTTTGGATCAATCCGCTGGGCGCCTCGGGCGGTCGACCAGCAGGCATAGGGGTGAAGATCGTTACCGATGCCTCTACCCATAAACATCATATCGAAAACCTACTTTCTCGCGAACTCGCTTCAGGCGATTTGACCTGCACTATGTAGATAGCTATCCTTTGCCTCCTTTTAGTAGTGACTTAGGATTTTTGCGTGCTTATCGATTCCCATTGCCATCTTGATCGTCTAAAGGCGGCGCCAGATCAGGACTCATTGAAAAATATACTTGCCCAGGCTAAGGCCAGAGGTGTGGAGTACTTTTTGTGCGTCAATGTTCGTCAGCAAGGTTTTGCGGCCATGCAGGCGAAAATGGCAGAGTTTGAGCAGGTGTTCTTGTCGGCTGGCGTACATCCGCTTGATGTACAGGAGGGGCTTGATACGGCGCAGTTACATGCTTACCTCAAAGATCCTAAAGTGGTCGCCATCGGTGAAACAGGATTAGATTATTACTACTCTGGTGAGACCAAGGCGTTGCAACAAACTTGCTTTGAGCAGCAGATCGCCTTGGCGGTAGAGGTTGATAAGCCGCTTATCGTTCATACCCGTGATGCGCGCGAAGATACCATTGCCATGTTAAAAGCGGGCCAGGCCGACAAAGTCGGTGGAGTGCTGCACTGCTTTACCGAAAATTGGGAGATGGCGAAGGCCGCTATCGATCTCGGCTTTTATATCTCAGTATCTGGCATTGTCACCTTTAAAAATGCAGGGGAATTGCGCTCCGTTATCCGTAAGGTACCTAAAGACAGACTCCTGGTGGAGACTGATGCGCCTTATCTTGCACCCGTTCCCCATCGCGGTGAAGAGAATCAACCTGCATTTGTACGTGACGTGGCCGAGTTCGTGGCCGAACTGCGTGGCGAGAAGTATGAAGAACTTGCTCAATATACCGGTGACAACTTCTTTAGGCTGTTTAAAGACGCAGCTAAGCTGGTCTAGGCTGGTGAAAGGTTAGGGCTTTAAATATTGCCGCCTGTATTGCCTCTATATAATAGCCTCTAGATATTTGAGACAAAAAAAGACCCAAAACTATTCCAATTGTTCTGGGTCTAGGGGAATGGCTCTTTGCAGAGCCGTGCGCTACTGTTTGAGATTGCCTCGAATTTGTCTCAGGCTTTTAGTGTAGTCAAACTCAGCCTCACTGCCGGGCTACCCTTGGTAAATATTCAGTCAAATTGTAACAAAATGTTTTTAACTGGTAATTGAGGCGTCCGCAGAAGGATCGTCTTAATTCGATCTACTTGGATATCGGCTCAACTTCACTCATTTCAGGATGGCAGATTTTATCTCGCACCAGATCCCGCGGCAGGCTATTTTTGAGTTTATTTCCCAAATGTTTTACCAGGCCTAAATGGGCCCCATGGTAGCTAACCAACTGCTCACCTTGAGGTTTCTCTTTATTGGCTAAAGTAATGTCACGTCCCATTAGGTATTGAATCGCCTGAACTTCGTCCAGCGGGATCCCTTGCGTATTATTGGCCAGCGCCATCAAGGCTTCATGGCGGGGCTTAAAGCCTTTCTTTAATGCATCGGCCAGTTTGAGGCCAATGCGCTGAAAACGTATCTTGCCGATGAGCGGTTGAATATTGTAGGGGAACAACCAAAATTCATCGTCTCTTTGCATTATCTCGCCCCGCGTAGTGAGATCGATCCCAAAGCTAGTGTCAAAATAGTCGCACAGCGCCTGACTCGTTTTCTTGCCCGCAGACGCGAAGGGAAAATTCTTCTGTCTGCGAGGCTCCTCATCAGCGCGAGGAACTGTGGACAACTTGGAAATCTTGGCGATAAAGAAGCCTTCGCTGTCAAAGATCTGTGGCCAGACATGCAAAAAGCCCTCGTCGGTACAGGCCTTTTCGGCGCCGGGAAATAGTGCTGCAAGGGATTCAAATTGCACAGCCTCACCGTATTTTGCTTTGAGGTGTAGGCACACATCTTGGTTTTCACGTCGGTTTAGGGTACAGGTTGAATAGACCAAAGTGCCGCCAGGTTTTAACGCCAAAAACGCCGACTCGATAAGGTCGCGCTGGACCGCAGCGATGGTTTCAATCTCATCTTCGTCCCAGTGTTTGAGTGCGTCGGGATCTTTACGTACTGTGCCTTCGCCGCCGCAGGGGGCATCGAGCAATATGTCATCGAATGTCTCATAAAGGTACTGACCAAATACTCTGGCATCGAAGTGTGTTAGCGCTATATTGCTGGCGCCCATACGCAACATATTGGCATGCAGTACCTTCACGCGGCTGGAGGAGTATTCATTGGCGACCAGTAAGCCTTGATTAGCCATCATGGCGGCCAGCTGAGTGGTTTTTGAGCCAGGGGCAGAGGCCATATCGAGTACAGTCAGGGACGCTGCATCCTCTATAGGCTGGGGAAAGAGAGCCGTAGGCGGCAGCATAGAGCTGGCCTCCTGAATATAAAATAGCCCTTGAATGTGCTCTATGGTGTTGCCTAACTGCACCGACTCATCGACCTTTACCCAAAATCCGTCAACACACCAAGGCACCGGCTCGAATAGCCAGCCTTTGGCACTCATCAGCGTGATGAAGTCTGAAGTTGCTATTTTGAGAGTGTTAACCCTGATAGAAGGGCGAAGGGGCTTGGCACAGTAGCTGATAAACTCATCCATCGAGAGATGATCCGGCATATCTTTAGCTATGCTATTGATAAATTTTTGATTTAGTTGAACCATAGGAAGCAGAAAAGAAATATTGTTATTCGGCAGTATACCACATCCATTATTGCGCCTTGAGTAAAGCTTTGGGTGAAAGGAGTCCCGGGTGTTAAATCGTGTTTGGTTTGCCTTTTTTGTCGTCGCCTTAGTGGCGATCGTCATTAGCCTGTTTCAAGGCCAATGGCAGATATTGTCTGCTGTGGTCGATGCCCTATTTGCCAGTGCCAAGTTGGCCGCCGAAATTGCCTTGGGGTTGATTGGCGTCTTGTCTTTGTGGATGGGGTTAATGCGTGTCGGTGAAAAAGCAGGTGTAGTCGGTGTTTTTGCACTGCTATTTGAGCCCTTGCTAAGTCGCCTGATGCCAGAGGTGCCAAGAGGGCATCCCGCTTTTGGCAGTGTGACAATGAATCTGACTGCCAATGTACTCGGACTGGACAACGCTGCAACACCTTTAGGGCTTAAGGCGATGCATGACTTGCAAACGCTCAATCCGGTGAAGAGTGTGGCCACCAACGCACAGATCCTTTTTCTGGTGCTCAATACTTCCTCGGTGACCTTAGTTCCCGTGACGGTATTCCTCTACCGCGCCCAGCAAGGTGCCGAGGCGCCGGCGGATATCTTTCTACCTATCTTGTTGGCGACGACGGCTTCGACCCTGGTTGGTGTATTGGTCGTGGCGCTGTATCAAAGGATATCGTTATTTAATAGCGTCATACTCGGGTATGGCGCCCTGCTGTTGGCTGCAATGTCGGCCTTGGTTTTCTACCTTGGCACCTTGACTGTGACTGCTATCGGCGAATTTTCAACAACGATGGGCAATGGCATCTTAGTGCTACTGATTTTTAGTTTTATCTTGGTCGCAGGGCTACGCAAGGTGGCGGTCTATGATGAATTTGTGAGTGGCGCCAAAGAGGGGTTTACCCAGGCAGTACAGCTGATTCCCTATCTGTTAGCCATGTTGCTGGCGATTGCATTACTGCGCGCCTCAGGGGCTCTCGATTATCTGCTTGGGGTGATAGCAGCACTGGTTAACTTATTAGGTGGCGATACCCGCTTTATCGATGCCTTGCCGACAGCGCTGATGAAGCCCTTTAGCGGCTCTGGCGCGCGGGCTATGATGCTGGAAACCATGCAGTATCATGGGGTAGATTCGTTTTCCGGACGTTTGGCGGCGGTCCTACAGGGGAGTACTGAGACCACTTTTTATGTGCTAGCCGTCTATTTTGGCGCCGTGGGGATACGTAATGGCCGCCACGCGTTAGTGTGTGGGCTTAGCGCAGACTTTGCAGGGATCTGCGCCGCCATCTGGGTCTGTTATCAGTTTTATGGTTAAGTAATAGGCTGGTGATTAGAAGCGGTAGCTGACCGACAACATAGGGCCAATAAAGCTGTAATAAAGGTTGTAGTCGGCGACATTCAGCTCATCTGAGCCATTACGCTTAAAATCGACATCGACCTTGTAGTAGTTAAAGGAGGCTGACATATGCCAGTTCTTAGTGATTTCGGCTTCGACACCTGCACGAATATCCACCAAGCTTCCCTTGATATCATCGAGTTTGATGTAGAAATATTGGGCGTGGGCATTAAATTTAAAGCCTGGGCTAAACTCATAGTCGCCATACAGGCCTACATCAGGCAGCGGGGCCGTTACCTCTTCATCGACAAATCTTGGGGTGGCCGTTTGTGCGCATTGCTGTAGGGTCTCACCCTTGGCGCAGACACCGATGTCGCCATCAAACGCCGTCTTGATAAACATGGTGTGCAAGCCAAGTGTCATTCCCAGGTTAAAGTTATTGCCTTGGTAAAAGTTATAAGCATAACCTAGACGCGCAATATCTATATTGAGGGTGGTTTCTAACCTGGCACCAGACTGAATATCATAAACCTGATCGTCTAAGGTGACCTGAAAGGGCACAGTGAGTTTCTGTACCTCTGCTTTACGGTGCAGCTGTTTCCAATCGACATAGATACTGTGGCGAGAATTAAAGTGATAGCTTGCCTCAAAAAACGGCAGAAATTGCGACTCTTCTAAGTCTAAGTCTTCTTCGAAATCGAGTTTGAAATTATTACCCAGAAGCGGGTTGGTAACATCCATGCTGGAGTTAGAGTTGGAGTAGAAGCCGCCGACTTTTAGCATGACTTCGCTGGGTTCTACTGGTTTCGATACCGAATATGAGCTGTCAGTCCCTGCAGCGAATACCGAAGAGCTTATTAGACCTAAGCTTAATATGGCGACCGATTTAACCACTAACTACAACCTCTATCAACTAATAATTATAATAAGTTATTGATTTTTTTAGTAAGACTTTTTTGCACGTAAATCATTCTAGCAGGATATTTTTAATTGTGAATGATTTGTATCAAAAAATGTCAAGGTAGCAGCGTTTTTGTTGAATATGAGAGTTAGGTTAAGTTTATTCTCTTCGCCTCAAAATAGGTGCCAGAGGCGAAGAGAACGGAGCAGAATTTAAAATATTAATGGCCAAATAATGAGTAGCCAGGTGAGCCCGCAAAGAACCAATGCGATAAACACGGCTGCGGAGGCGATATCTTTTGCTTGACCGCTGAGGGGGTGGATCTCAGGGCCGATACGATCTACAACCGCCTCTATGGCTGAATTAAGCAGTTCGACAATTAAGACAATCATCAGTGTCATGATGAGAAGAATACGCTCAACCACAGTCACGTCGAGTAAGAAGGCAACCGGCAACATGAAGGCGACCAAGATTAATTCCTGTCGAAAAGCAGCCTCTGATTGCCATGCGAGTTTAAGGCCCTGGATAGAGAAACCTGTTGCCCTAAAGATGCGTTTGATGCCGTGGTTATTTTCCGGTTTCATAGGTGTCCATTCGTTACTATTGTTTTATTGGGTCCGTTTGTGGCGCAAATTGTGCTGTGTGAGGGGCCCTGTCTCAAAGTGGGCGCTAGTATAACACTCTCATAACCAGCAAAACATCAGCCTAAAAGGCTTTACGCTAAACTTAATCTTTGTCTTATTATCCATTTGCTCACGGAGGAGCTTATGCATTTCACTACTTATTATCTCAGTCGCTATCTTTGTCCTTGGTGGTTAACCTTAACGATGCTGATGACGAGCATTTCAGCTTGGTCAGTAGCAGATAATCTAGATGATAGCGTTGGCTCGACCGTAACAGCCTCTCAATCTGGCTTGCAATTGGCCGGTAGCAAGGAAGCTAGCCATCCGTTGTATGAGTATCTGGTTAGTGAAAAGTTCGATGGTGTGAGAGGTCGCTGGGATGGCGCTAGAATGTGGACACGCTCAGGGCACCCTATTAAATTACCTATTTGGTTTACTCAAGGTTTTCCTAACGAGCCACTCGATGGTGAACTTTGGATTAAGCGCCAAGGCTTTGAAGAGATCTCGGCCTTGGTACGAGATTCGGATGCCAATCCAGAGCGGTGGCGCGACGTCAAGTTTATGGTATTTGACTACCCGGCTATCCTATTACCCTTTAGCGAACGCTACGCCGAGGCCCTAAAGCGTTATTCTGAGCTGTCAGAGTTCCTTGAGGTTATCAAACAGAGTCGCATCGAGAGTCAAGAAGCGTTGAATCGAGCCCTGGCAGAGCTTGTCGCCCAAGGTGGTGAAGGTTTGATGCTGCATCATGAAAGTGCCCGTTACCGTGCTGGACGAAATGGCGATCTGGTTAAAGTTAAATCTTATCAAGATGCGGAGGCAAAGGTGCTCGCTCATCTGCCAGGCAAAGGTAAGTACCAAGGCATGATGGGGGCGCTGTTGGTTGAAACCAGTAAAGGGATTCGTTTTAAAATCGGTAGCGGCTTTAGTGATGCCCAGCGCCGCCAGCCGCCAGCCATTGGCAGTACCGTTACCTACAAGTATTATGGCTATACCAGTAAGGGCGTGCCGAGATTTGCCAGTTTTTTGCGCATTAGAGAGCCGCTATAGAGTAAAAGGAAAATTATGTCTTCAGTTAGCTCAGTACTCTTTGTCTGTTTGGGTAATATTTGTCGGTCGCCAACGGCCGAGGCGGTTTTCAGGGGATTACTTGCTAAACGTGGTCTCACTTTGGTTTGTGATTCGGCGGGCACCTCGGCCTATCATGAGGGGGAAGGGCCTGATAGGCGAGCACGTCTGGCGGGTGAGCGTCGAGGGTTAGATTTTAGCGGTATTAAGGCGAGGGGCGTGGTGGATGAAGATTTTGAACGTTTTGATCTGATATTAGCGGCAGATAAGGCTAATCTGCGTGAGTTAAGAGGGCGCTGTCCGGCTCAGCATCAGTCTAAGCTGGCATTAATGCTCTTTTTTTTAGGCGAGGGGGAGCGTGAAGTACCAGATCCTTATTATGGTGGTGATGAGGGATTTGAGCAGGTGCTTGATCTCCTCGAGGCCAGCTGTGAGCAGCTATTGCTTCGTATTGCACCTTAATTTGAATGGCGATGAGCCCTTTCATGGCTCATCGCAATCTCATGGTATCGTCGCTCTCATTTGTCATTGTCGAGCGAAAACAGACACAGATTAATCGTTGTGGCGCACTCCTGAGCGCTTTAATCGTTCAGCCTCTAGCTTGGCTTGCTTCTCGGCTTCTTTTTCGGCCAGGATTCGTGCTACTTCTGCCTTCTCGGCTTCGGCCATCTCAGGGGTTTCCAGTGACAACTGGCCTATTTTACCCGAGCGGAATTCGTGTAGTAGCAGTTCAGAGGCCTTGTGCAGATCGATTCTGCCGCCGGGTCTGAGAGCGCCGCGCTTACGTCCAATGGCTTCCAGCAAGCCTATGTCGTCCTTGGGTAGCTCTTTCAGCTTATAACGCTCCAGCATCGCCTCTGGATAGGCTTGTAAGAAGTACTCGGCGGCAAACATGGCTACATCTTCATATTCCATTGCCGTATCTTTAATGGCACCTGTCACCGCCAGACGATAACCACTGGCTTCGTTATCTACTTTGGGCCAGAGTATGCCGGGCGTATCAGAGAGCACGATGCCATTTTTCAGGTTTATGCGCTGCTGCGTTTTAGTGACAGCGGGCTCATTACCTGTCTTGGCAATCACTCTTCCCGCCAAGGTATTGATAATCGTTGACTTACCTACGTTGGGAATGCCCATTATCATGGTGCGAATATCTTTCTCGACGGTGTCACGATTGGGAACCAACTTACGGCATAATTCAGGTACTTTGCGTACTTGAGCTGCTTGTAAGGTGGTGATGGCCATAGCCTTAACCCCTTGTTCCTGTTCAAGGTAGTCAATCCATCGCTGGGTGATGGCCGGATCGGCAAGATCTGATTTATTGAGTAGCTTGATACAGGGTCTATCACCACGCAAACTGGTGACCATAGGGTTTTCGCTGCTGTAGGGAATACGGGCATCGAGCACCTCGATCACCAAGTCGACCTGAGGCATGACCTCTGCAATCTCTTTGCGTGCCTTGTGCATATGACCCGGAAACCACTGAATTGCCATCTTTGTACTCTATTTCTTGAAAATTTGGGGAGGGATTTTACCTTGATATGGCTTAAAAATCATAAATAAAAAGCGCCAACAGGCGCTTTTTATCATAGTGTATGTCGTCAAATAACGCCTAATTCGCGTAAACGCTCCATCAGGTAGCTATCGGCGGTGTAGCGCTCGGAAAGCACGACTTCTGGCTTAGGGTGGAGAAAGAGGGGCAGCGAGATCCGCGAACGTGTCTTATCGGCACCTTGAGGGTTGACCACTCTGTGGGTCGTCGACGGGAAGTAGCCGCGGGATGCTTCTTGTAACATATCGCCAATATTGATGATCAGGTTGCCGAAATCACTCGGTACATCCAACCACTCACCGGATTTGGTTTGCACTTGAAGACCAGGCTCGTTAGCTGCAGGTAGCACGGTGAGCAGATTGATATCTTCATGGGCAGCAGCGCGAATCGCGCCTAGCTCTTCATCTCCCGACATGGGGGGATAGTGCAAAATACGCAGCAAGGTCTTATGACTGTTCTCTATCATCTTTGGCAGCGCCATAGAGTAGTGGGCCGCAACTTCGGCAGGGGTGTGCTCTTCAACCCAACCTAATAACTCTTCCGCCAGGGCATTGGCTTCTTGGTAATAGCGCAGGATGTTCCCCTTGAGTGATTCTGGAATACGTCCCCAGGGATAGACGTGGTAGTACTCTTTAATATCTTTAACTGTATGGCCTTTGGCGGTTTCTGATACCTCGGCTGGAAAGAAGCCGTCATGGGTTTCGGCTTTAAACAGATAGTCTTGTTTCTCATTGCTGTTGAAGAAGGCTTGCCACTCTTCATAGATCTTATCGACTAAATTTTTGTCGATTGGGTGGTTGGTGAGTACGCCAAATCCAGTTTCGCGTAAGGACTCGACGAATCGCTTGGCACTGTCTTGGGCGCGGTAGTCTATTGTTTCTAATTTCATATTTTGTTTTCTTGTTATTGAACCCCGCAGAAAGTGTACCGCCGCGATCCTTTCAGGGCAATCGGGCGTGACTAAAATCACATTTATATTGTTTGATTAAGGAAATGAATGAGTTTTTGGAGTGCCATTTCAATACTACAATCAGCCATTAGCTACTAAACAGCTGAAAAAAGATTATAATACTGAAATAACCTAGTAAAATAGTGGGTCTTTATCTGCTGTTGTCTCTTTTATTATGTGATATGAAAGCGGTCTAGCCGCGTCAGTGGTAGTAATAGAAGTATGGAAGAGTAAGAGTATTTAACTATGCGCAAACTAACTGAATTTGAAAGGCATGTTATTGAAGATAAGGGCACTGAGCGGCCCTTTAGTGGTGAATACAATCAGCACGATGCGCCTGGTGTATACCATTGTAAGCGCTGCGATGCACCGCTTTACCTGTCTGAGCACAAGTTTAATGCGCATTGTGGCTGGCCAGCCTTTGATGATGAGATCCCAGGCGCAGTGAAACGGGTTCCGGATGCCGATGGACATCGCACTGAAATAGTGTGCCACCAGTGCGGTGGGCACCTTGGACATCTGTTTGAAGGGGAGTATTTGACAGAAAAAAATCTTCGACACTGTGTAAATTCAGTCTCCATGGTGTTTAAGGGGGAGTCAAGGTCTCAGGCGGCCGACAGCCATATACAGTGGGCGACATTGGCGGGAGGCTGTTTCTGGTGTTTGGAGGCTATTTTTGCTCAGCTAAGAGGGGTTATCTCGGTAAAGTCGGGTTACGCAGGTGGTGACGCTACAACGGCTAACTATCGTGAAGTTTGCGGCGGTGATACAGGGCATGCGGAGGTGGTGCAGATAGAGTTTGATAGCCACATCATCAGCTTTGAAGAGTTGCTAGAGGTATTCTGGCAAAGTCATGATCCCACCACGCTTAATCGACAGGGTAATGACGTGGGAACCCAATATCGTTCGGCGATATTTGCCCATAATGATGTGCAGATAAAGATAGCGACTCAGATGATCAAGCAGCTCGCCGATGCCAATGTCTTCGATAAGCCAATCGTGACTGAGCTGGTAGCGTTAGATACTTTCTATCCTGCCGAGAATTATCATGACGCCTACTTTGAGCGTAATAGTGAACAGCCCTACTGTCAGATGGTGGTTAAGCCTAAGGTCGAGAAGGTGAAGGCCTTGTTTAAACAGCGGCTAAAATCCGGCACGGTATAAGAAAGCAAAAAGGCGCAATCTGCGCCTTTTTGCTTAAGTGGATTTGCTTAAGAGTCTAACTTGTCGTCGGCCACCTTATAATGTGGATCTTCGATTAAGTTAACCTCTACCAGATCGCCAGCCTTGTGGAGTAACTGCTTACAGTCATAGCTGAGGTGACGAAGGTGTAGACGCTTGCCAGAGCTGACATAACGCTCTGCCAGGGTGTCTATGGCTTCTAACGCCGAGTGATCACATACCCGAGAATTTTGGAAATCGACAATCACATCTTCAGGATCTGTCTTGGCGTGAAACAGCTCTAAAAACTCGGCAACAGAGCCAAAGAAGAGCGGGCCATTAAGCTTATAGACTTTCCAGCCGTTAGCGTCTTCGCTGACATCGACATTGATATGTTTAGCGTGCTCCCAAGCAAATACTAGGGCCGAGACGATCACCCCGACAAATACAGCAAAGGCAAGGTCAGTAAATACGGTTACAACCGTTACCAGAACAATCACGAAGGCGTCATGTTTAGGTACTTTACGCATTACCTTAAAGCTGGCCCATTCAAAGGTGCCTAATACCACCATGAACATCACACCAACCAGCGCCGCTAGCGGGATCATCTCAATCAGTGCCGAGCCAAACAGGATAAAGGCGAGTAGCGCGATGGCTGCTGTGATGCCTGACAGGCGACCTCGGCCACCAGAGTTGATGTTGATCATTGACTGACCAATCATGGCACAGCCCCCCATGGCTCCAAAGAAACCACTGGTGATATTACCTATTCCCTGGCCGACACACTCCTTATTGCCTTTACCTCGGGTACTGGTCATTTCGTCGATCACCGTTAGGGTTAACAGCGACTCGATTAGGCCCACAGCAGCCAGAACAAAGGAGTAGGGTAGAATGATGTAGAGGGTTTCCAAACTGAATGGAATAGCCGGAATCGAGAAGCTTGGTAGACTCCCTGCGATGGTGGCATCCTCTTCTCCCGTCATGGATTTTAAGAAATCCAATACATTTCGGGTATCGAGTTCGAAGTAGACTACGATGGCCGTTACGGTAAGAATTGCCGCCAGGGATGAGGGAAATGCCGTGGTTAGCTTAGGTAGAAAGTGGATAATGGCCATGGTTAATGCCACTAGCCCTAACATCAGCAATAACTGGTCCTGTGGTAGCCAAGTTAATACGCCGTTGGCATCGGGAACTTTAAACTGCCCCAGCTGGGCGAGAAAGATCACGATCGCCAAGCCGTTAACGAAGCCTATCATGACAGGATAGGGCACAATACGGATAAACTTTCCTAGTTTTAGCAGGCCACAGGCGACCTGTATGAGGCCTGCCAACACCACAGCGGCAAAGAGATACTGCACGCCATGTTCGGCAACCAGAGCCACCATAACCACAGCCATAGCACCCGTCGCGCCGGAGATCATGCCGGGCCGGCCGCCAATTAGCGCCGTCACCAGTCCCATGATGAAGGCTGCATATAGGCCTACCATAGGTTCAACACCCGCAACGAATGCAAATGCTACAGCTTCGGGAACCAGTGCCAAGGCAACCGTGAGTCCGGATAACAAGTCAGCCCTGTGACTGGCAGTTTTGTGACGAATAAGATCGAACATTTAGCCTCTGTTATTAGTTTGTTAGTTGAATGATTATCGGCCGCGCATACTAGCAAAATAGTTGCGCCAATAAAATAAAAAGCCATGCGATAGTGCATGGCTTTTTTAGTTGAGGCTAATTATACCCTAGGGACGAGCCATTTCCGAATTTGCGCTGTTGGCGCGCTTGGTTGTCTCAGCCGCTGCCTCCTTCGCCGTTTGCTCATATTGGCGACCCGATGGGATCTCTACATGGGCTTTGGCTTCGACTTCAGGTTTGGTCATAGTCGAACTCACCATAGCACCAAAACGGCTAGTGGTTCTTGCTGCAACCTTATCTTCCGCTTTTGGCGATGGCGTACTCGCTTCAACCGCGGAGGCTGGTTTTACAGCAACCTTAACTTGAGGCGCTTGTACCTGAGCTGGCTTAGCCATTGGTGCTGAGGCCACTTGTGTTGCTGCAACCTTCACACTCTCAACTTTAGTCACGACTGGTTCAGCCTCTGACTGTGCTGGCTCATTAACTGCACTTTGTGCTGCAGTCTCAACCACAACCTCTGTTTCAACAACTTTGGCTGCGACGTCAACTGATGGAGTTTCAACTTGCGCAGGCTTTTGCTCTTGTTTCGAGGTTTCTGCCGGTGCAACTTCAACTGCTTGCGCTTCAGTAGCCACTGGCTCACTTATTGGCGCTTGTTCAGCTTGGCTTTCGTTGACTTCTTCAACTGTGCTGGTCAAGTCTAGTTCTACCTGAACTTCCTCTTTCAGGCTAGCCTGAGCCTCCTCAGCTAGTGGCAGATTTTGTTGCGTGTTATCTGCCTCAGTTTCTTCTGCAACGGCTTTTGCTTTAGGTGCGCGGCGTTTAGGTTTGGCCTTTACTTCCTCTTTAGCAGCTTCGCCTTTTTCGTTGACGACATCAGCGTCTTGCGCTTCTGGTTGATTGGCAACACTCTCTTGAGTGAGCTTCTCTTGTACTGTGTCATCGACATGGTTACCAGTTTCTGTTGCTTCCTGCTCAACTGAGAGGATTGGCGCGGTTTCCACATCATTTGGAATAAACGCAGGTTCGACATTTTGATTGGCTTCACCGTTGCTTTCTTCATCACGACGACGGCGTTGGCCCGCGGCGCGGAGATGACGAGGGCTGCGGCGACTACGACGCTGTCCTTCACGAGGCTCGCGCTTAGATTCAGTATCACCTTCTTGGCCTGAAGCCTCGGTGGTTTCCTCTTCAGATGCGGTGGCCTCTGCGGGTTCAGCTTTTACAACATCAGCTTTTGCAGTATCGGCTTGGGCTTCAACGTCAGCGACCTGTTTTTCAACTTGAGGTGCTGCTGTTTCTGTCTGCTCTTCGCCTTCGACTGGGTTAGTCAGCGCTTCATCTTCAGTCTTAACTTTTTCCTGCTTTGGCTTGCTCTTACGTGGCTGACGCTTTTGACGTTGTGGTTTATCATCCGTCTTGGCTGCATCGGCTTCAACCTGAACTGGCTTCTCGTTTGCCTGCTCGGCAACCTCGAGAGCTAATGCGGCCTCATCGGCTTTTTGCTGCTCAGTTTGTACACGGACCTTACGGCGCATGTTACGGCGTTGACGACGTTCGCGAGCGGCTTCCTGCTTAGGTTGCTGCTCTTGACTTTCAGTCTCCTTGGCTTGGCTTTGCGGCTTCTCATCACGCTTTTGGCGTTTATCATTGCGGCCCTTAGCGGCGCGACTATCGTCATCAGGCTTGGCGCTGCGGCTACGCTTGTTGTTGTTGTTGTCGCTTTCTTTGGTCTCTCTGCTCTCATCGCGGCTCTTACGTGGGTCGTTGCGACGGTTGTTACGACGACTGTTACGGTTTTGCGCGTTGCGACGAGGCTGTTCTTTCTTGCTCTCTTCCTTCGGCTGTTCTTGCTCGCTGCTAAATAGTTTACCAATAGCGGTAAATAGCTTGGCGATGAGGCCAGGTTCTGCAGGAGTTTTAGCCACTTCCTTCACAGGAGCAGGCTTTTCGCTGACAGGGGCAGCCTTAGCGGGTGCTGAGAAACCTTTTAGTGCTGGCTCAGGAGAGGCGGCGCGTTCAAGCTTACGGGGTTCGTAAAGCTTAGATTCTGGCTTCTCCAGTAACTTGTAGCTAGATTCGCTAATTTGATCATCTTTACGATGACGTGTCACACGATAGTCAGGCGTAGTCATGTTTGGATCTGGGATCACATAGACTTCGACATTGTGGCGCTGCTCTGTGATGCGAATAGCCTTGCGCTTTTCGTTAAGCAGGAAGGCGGCTACATCGACAGGTACAACAGCTTCGATTTGAGAGGTGTTCTCTTTAATCGCTTCTTCTTCCATCAGACGCAGAATAGAAAGCGCTAGAGATTCTGTACCACGAATCGTACCTTGGCCGTGACAGCGAGGGCAGAGGTGCGCGGCAGACTCTTCAAGCGATGGGCGCAGACGTTGACGAGACATCTCCATCAGACCAAAGCGAGAGATACGGCCTAATTGAACGCGAGCTCTGTCGTGATGTACGGCATCGCGCATTCTGTTTTCCACTTCGCGCTGGTGTCTGACGGGTGTCATATCGATAAAGTCGATAACCACCAGACCGCCTAAGTCACGCAGACGCAACTGACGGGCAATTTCGTCAGCCGCTTCAAGGTTGGTGTTGAGTGCCGTCTCTTCGATGTCACCGCCTTTAGTTGCGCGGGCAGAGTTGATATCGATAGAGGTTAGAGCCTCAGTAGGATCGATCACAATAGAGCCACCCGATGGCAGGCGTACTTCACGTTGGAAGGCTGACTCGATCTGGGTTTCAATCTGGAAATGGGTAAAGAGAGGCACTTCTGCTTCATAGCGCTTGATACGATCAACGAAGTCAGGACGAACGAGAGCCACGTGTTGTTTGGCTTGTTCGTAGATACGTTGGTGGTCGATCAACACTTCGCCTACATCGCGACGTAAGTAGTCACGGATGGCGCGTACGATAACATTACTTTCCTGATGGATCAGGAAAGGTGCTGGACGGTTTTGCGCTGCCTCTTCGATGGCGGCCCAGTGGTGCTGAAGCACCTTAAGATCCCATTTTAGCTCAGCTGCGTCTTTGCCTACACCGGCGGTGCGAACGATAAGCCCCATGCCTTGTGGCACTTCAAGCTCAGACATAGCCGCTTTGAGTTCGGTACGCTCATCACCTTCGATACGGCGTGATATCCCGCCAGCACGAGGGTTGTTAGGCATCAATACTAGGTATGAACCTGCCAGGCTGATGAAGGTGGTAAGGGCCGCGCCCTTGTTGCCACGCTCTTCTTTATCAATCTGAACAATGACTTCCTGACCTTCTTTAATGACTTCTTTAATGTTAGGACGGCCTTGGAAGGAGTAGCCTTTGGGGAAGTATTCGCGTGCAATCTCTTTGAGGGGAAGGAAACCGTGGCGCTCTGCACCATAGTCAACGAAAGCCGCTTCGAGTGAAGGTTCTACGCGGGTAATTTTACCTTTGTAAATATTGGCTTTTTTCTGCTCGTGACCTGGACTTTCGATGTCTAGATCGTACAGTTGTTGCCCATCAACTAGGGCAACGCGCAACTCTTCAGATTGAGTCGCATTAATTAACATCCGTTTCATGATGACGTATTTCTTCTTAAAATAAGGTCATCAAACCAAGCTTTTTCGATGCATTACGGGCCCAGAATTGACGAGCAAAGCCTCACGGCTTGGGTCTGGGCAAAGGTGCGCAATCTTTGTAAGACGCAATCGCTGCGTGTCGCATCCTATTTATGGCTTATTTTTTAAAATCGCTAAAAACAAGGAATTCGTTGTAAAACGTCAACCAACCCCATAAATTCTAATGTGCTTTCCGGTAATGCCAAAATCGATATGTGCTCGTCTGACGACAAGTTAAAATTAAACTTCGAATTTGGGGCGCTATTCTTAGAGAAACCACTTTGAAATGTGGTATTCATACTGTGTTTAGTTGTTTAAACTCGTTTTCTCGGTTTATTTTTGTATAACAACCTGTAAGTCAATAACTTACTACTCAGTAAAAATATCTTTTAGTCTCCGCTCTTCGCGCTTGCTTTGGGCGATTTGTGAACACTTTATTCACTATTTATCCCCATTCGCGTGGCAAATATAGCAACAATCCAGAAAATCAGCAAATGGAAAGGCACAAAACTTCTTATCTGATGTACAATATGCGGCTTGAAAGAGACAAGGCGTAGCATGAATAGTCAACAAGCTTTAAACAAGGTCGAGTTGGTCACCATAGATGAGGACCATTTGGGCCAGCGAATCGATAACTTTTTAGTCACTAAACTGAAAGGCGTACCTAAGAGCATGATCTATCGGATTGTGCGTAAGGGTGAGGTACGGGTCAATAAGAAACGTATTAAGCCTGAGTACAAGTTGCAAGATGGTGACGTGGTCAGGATCCCGCCTGTCAGGGTATCTAGCAACGAGGATAAGCCAGGTCCGAGTGCTAAGTTGACCAAGGTGTCTCAGTTAGAAGAGCGCATCTTATTTGAAGATAAGGCGATTATTGTACTCAATAAGCCCGCGGGGATCGCTGTCCATGGTGGTAGCGGCGTCGACTTTGGTGTCATCGAAGCGATGCGCTCTCTAAGGCCGCAGCAGAAGTTTCTTGAATTGGTTCATCGTCTCGATAAGGATACCTCTGGTGTCTTGCTTATTGCTAAGAAGCGCAGCGCCCTGAAACATCTACATGATCAGTTGCGTTATAAGAAGATGCAGAAAGACTACTTTGCCTTAGTGCGCGGCGAATGGCAGAGCCATGATAAAGTGGTTAATGCGCCGCTACTTAAATTAACGCTGAAGTCGGGTGAGCGTATCGTGCGGGTGAACCAAGAAGGTAAACCTTCAGAGACTCGCTTTAAGATAAAGCAGCGCTATAAGGGGGCGACCTTAGTGCAGGCCAGTCCTGTGACAGGCCGAACGCACCAGATCCGCGTACATTGCCAATATGCGGGTCATCCCATTGCCTGTGACGATAAATATAGCGAGCAAAAGTTCGATGACGCCATGCGTGAATTAGGGCTTAATCGCCTATTTTTGCACGCAGCGCAGCTTAAGTTTACCCATCCAGTGACAGAAGAGATAATGCAGGTTAAGGCGCCACTCGATACTGTATTACAAAAGTTATTGGATAAGTTGGATAAGGCATGAAACGATACGAATTAGTCATTTTCGACTGGGATGGCACCCTAATGGATTCGGTGAGCAAGATTGTTGCCTGTATGCAGCAGACCGCCATCGAGTTGAGCATGATGGTGCCAAGCGAATCATCGATCCGCGATATTATTGGCTTGTCTATGGATGAGGCGTTAAATGTTCTACATCCAAGTGCCTGTCAGCAGACTCGCAAAGCCATGATCGATGTTTATCGAAAGCAATATTTACAGTTGAATCAGACGCCAAGCCCTGTGTTTGAAGGGGCAGAACAGTTATTGGTAACGCTCAAAGCCTCGGGTCATCAATTAGCGGTGGCAACAGGCAAAGCTCGCGCTGGCTTAGACAGGGTGCTCAACGAGACAGGTTTCGTTGAACATTTTATGGCGAGTCGTTGTGCGGATGAAGCTAAGAGTAAGCCCCATCCGCAGATGCTGCATGAGCTACTTGAGCTCGTAGGTGTGGCACCTGAGAAGGCGGTGATGATTGGTGATTCGGTGCACGACCTCAATATGGCCAACAATGCTGGCATAGATGGTATCGGTGTAAGTTACGGTGCTCATTCGGCGCAAAAATTGAGTGAAGCTAACCCAGTAGCCATTGCGGCACGGCCATTGGAGTTGTTACCCCTTATTACCGGCCAAGCTTAGTTTAGCCGTTTCTGCTTTTTGTTTCGGTACATAGATTTGTCAGCTTGGCAGATCAGTGCCGAAACGTCTCTCTGTTCAGGATTGACCCAATGACAGCCAATACTGGCCGCAAGACGTAAGTGCTCGCTTTCATGGTATATCCCTTCATCTAGCATCTGATTGAGTTGCTGGCACAGCTGGTTTAACTGCCTTTGTTTCTCTGCACTGTCTTGTGTTTTAAAACTATGCAGGATAATAAACTCATCACCGCCGATGCGCGCTACCATCTCGGCCTGAGGACAGGCTTGCCTGAGAATCTCGGCTACCCCTTGTAATACTTTGTCCCCGATTTGATGATTGTAGTTGTCATTGATTAACTTGAAATCGTCCAAATCGAGATAGAGCACGGCTAAGCTTATCTCCTGCGGTGGAAGCTCGGGGAGTATCTCTGAAAAACGATTAAACAGGGCGAGACGGTTAGGTAATTTGGTCAGTGAGTCGTGGAGCGCCAGGTACTCACTCTTCTCTTTGGCCTTTTGCAGTTCGGTAATGTTGTGGGCAGATACTATGACCCCTTTGATTTGGCCGTTTTCATCCAGATGCGGATTATGATGCACATTTAAATATTGAGGCTCAGTATGAGAAGGTGGGTGGATTTTAGTCTGGGTGTTGACTGACTCGCCAGCCAGAGTTTTGTCCAGTAGCGGTTTTAAATAGTCATTAAAGATAGTTTTACCGTGGATCTCGCTGACATGTTTACCAATAATATCGCTGGCATCGCAGTTGAGCATATGCTCATAACCTTTAGAAACGACTAGATAGCGATAATCCTGATCGACAAAAGACATCATATGATGGGTCGAGGCGATCATCTCCTTATGCACAGATAGCTCCCTGGAGAGTAAGAGTCGTTTATATTCGATGCCGATACGCTGCGCCAATAATCTGAAAAATTCGCGGGACTTAGTATTCTCACGCTGGGGTAGGGTATCCATGACTAGAATATGTCCTATGGGGCGCCCCTCATCATCTAAGATCAACTCAGCCTGGTAGCTGACTGCGCCCAGATCTTTAATGAGTTGAAAATCGGGAAAGCGAAGAGGCAGATCGTTAGCATATAAAAGATGGGTGTTGGGGTAACGCATCTCATAGATGGCTTCGCAGGGGGAGCCTTTTAAATCAAATTCAAACCCGGGAATGCTTTGTTTTAGATCGCAAAAGGCGACTACTTCGATTTTTCCTCGATGAGTTGAAGGCCGGGCAAAGGCTGCCCAACGACATTGATTGACCAAGGCAAGCGCCTTGAGAGCGCGTTGAAAGAAACGCTCATCAACACAGGGCGCGGCAAGCAGAGCCAGCGCTTCTTCAAGATCAGTCATTACAGATAACCACCCAAATAAATGACTTCCCTGTCGCTGTTTATGTTATCAAAGTGTGATAAGACACTATCAAGTTAAACAGTTTTTCCCAGTTTGTGAAGTTTGAATTTGGTGTGTTCTGCTGGATATGTAAGTTATACCAGTGTAAATCGCTGTCTAGGCATGGTTAGGTGCAGGGCTTAGCACATCCACACCTTGTCGTTGCAGCATCTCTGTTAAGGTAATTAAAGGCAGACCCACTAAGGTATTGGGGTCGCGGCCTTCGAGGCGCTCAAACAGTGCGATACCTAAGCCCTCGGATTTAAAGCTTCCGGCGCAGTATAAAGGTTGCTCTGTGTCGACGTAATAGGCTATCTGCTGCGAGTTAAGTGGCTTAAAATGCACGGTAAAGGGTTCACAGATGACCTCGCTTGCCCCTGTGGCCGCATTATACAGAGCGAGCCCTGTATAGAAGGTGATGGATTTGCCTGAGGCGCGCTCGAGTTGGGCGATTGCTCGCTCTCGTGTGAGAGGTTTACCCACAATATCGCCTTCTATCAGGGCGACCTGATCTGAGCCAATCACTAGGCCTTGCTCTCGGCCATCGGCACCGGCTCTTGCTTTGGCCAGTGCAAGTCTTTCAACTAAAGCGATTACAGACTCTCCTTCGCGGGGAGTCTCATCGACTTCTGGTGCGCAGGTAGCAAACTTGATGGCGAGTTTCTCGAGTAAGGATTGACGGAAAACTGAGGTGGAGGCGAGTATGATTGGTGGTCTCATCGATTGGCCCTAAATTTCTTCTGTTATGCCAAGATTGAATGTCACAGGATAAACGTCGTTGGCAGAAAGTTTGTGGTGGCCATGATAAGCGATTTTATCCCAAAAGGGAGGTGTTAGCTAAGGCGACTGACCTTATTATATCGGCGGGTTTGAATATCACGGGAGTCAGGTGTTTAACCCGCTTGGCTGCAGACGGGCTATATTTTAGCAAGGGTGATAAAAAGCGGGTGCTAAGACTGCGCGAATGCTTCTATTTTAAGCGTGTGGGGCTTGAGTATCCATCGGCCCTTGGGTAAAATTTTCGTTCCAATAATTTTTGAATTAATGATGGGTTTTATCGCTTTCGTTATCGGGATCGGTAAAGGAGATAAATTTTCCTTTGACTCAGCGTAATTCAAACTATAATATGCGCGCCTTATGCAAACAGTAAAGATACCGGTTTCAATTGATCCTATACGCGCAGCGGCTAGCAAGCTTTCTTATGAAGGCGTTGTTCCCGGTGTGCAATTAAAGCGATTAAATGAATTATGTGCCGGCGACTGTTCCGATGTGGCAGTGTCGCTTGAATGTGGTGTGGATATACAGGGGATAGTCTACCTGAAAGGGAAGGCTGTGACGGAGCTCACTCTGAATTGTCAACGTTGCATGACGCTATTTACCACTGAGGTTACGGTCGACTTTTGTTTTAGCCCTTGCGGGTCTGAGGCAGAAATCGATGAGCTCCCGGATGCGTATGACCCTATTGAGTGCAATGAGATAGGTGAAATTCGTCTGCATCAATTGATTGAAGATGAATTGATAGTAGCTATGCCTTTGATTCCTATGCATGTTGACGACAGTTGCAGCAAAGGCGATCAAGATATAGTGGTAGGCGAGATTGAACCCGCTCAAGAGGAGCGTCCAAATCCGTTTGCAGTGTTAGAAAAACTGAAGAGCAAGTAATCTAGGAGACAGGTCAAATGGCTGTACAACAGAATAAAAAATCTCGTTCAAAGCGCGGTATGCGCCGTTCACACGATGCATTGAGCACTGCTCAACTGTCTGTGGATGCAACGAGTGGTGAAATCCATCGTCGTCACAACGTGACTGCAGACGGTTTCTACCGCGGTCAAAAGGTTATCAACAAGTAATCTGTTGATAGCTAATGACTAATCTGACGCTTGCGTTAGATGCGATGGGGGGCGATTTTGGCCCCCGCATCACAGTGCCTGCAACCTTGCAGGCACTTCGCTTATACCCCTTCTTACACGTCATCATGGTGGGTGACAGGTCGCAAATCGAACCTTTACTGAGCCACCTTGAATCTGACCTGCTCTCTCGTATCGAACTCCTGCATACCACTGAAGTGGTTAAGATGAGCGATAGACCCGTGCATGCGCTGCGTAACTGTAAGCAAAGCTCAATGCGTCTGGCTATCGAATTGGTTAGAGATGAGAAAGCCCAAGCGTGTCTAAGTGCCGGCAATACGGGCGCTTTGATGGCCATCTCTAAGGTGCTGCTGAAAACCCTGCCGGGGATCGATCGTCCGGCGCTGGTGAGCTGTTTGCCTGCTGTCAACCACAAGCCTGTATATTTGCTCGATCTTGGTGCCAATGTTTCCTGTTGCTCAGAAACTCTGTTTCAGTTTGCTGTAATGGGGTCTGTGCTGTGTGAGGCGGTGGATAAAAATCCTGAGCCTAAGGTGGCCCTGCTTAATGTGGGGATTGAAGAGATCAAAGGTAACGATCAGGTACAGCAAGCGGGGCAGCTGTTACAACAAAGCCCACAGCTCAATTACGCCGGTTTTATTGAAGGCGATGATATCTATTCGGGAAATGTCGATGTGATCGTATGTGACGGTTTTGTCGGCAACATTACCCTGAAAACCTCAGAGGGGATCGCAAGACTCCTCGTACATCAGTTGAAGAAAGGCTTAACTCAAGGCTTTTTTGTACGATTAATGGCCAAGTTAATCGCGCCGCGCATTAATAGTGTTTTAAATCAGATGAACCCCGACCACTATAACGGAGCAAGTCTGATAGGATTGCGCGGCATTGTAGTAAAAAGTCATGGAAGTGCGGATGAATCTGCCTATTTACAAGCAATTAGTTTGGCAGTGACCGAAGCACAACGTCGACTCCCTAAGATGATTGAAGAACGTCTTGAGTCGATCCTTTTAGACATAAATAACTGATATCTCCTTATGTATACAAAAATTCTCGGAACTGGTAGTTATTTGCCAGCGCAAGTCCGTAGCAATCAAGATCTGGAAAAGATGGTGGATACCAATGACCAGTGGATTGTTGAACGTACCGGTATTTCAGAGCGCAGAATAGCCGCCAAAGACGAATCTGTATCAACCATGGGTTATGCCGCTGCCGTCAAGGCCCTGGAAATGGCGGGCATTGACCCGAAAGAGCTGGATATGATTGTTTGCGGTACCACGAGTGCCAGCAACGCGTTTCCTGCCGCCGCCTGTGAAATTCAGGCCATGTTAGGTGTGCATTCGATTCCGGCGTTCGATGTGGCTGCGGCCTGTTCAGGCTTTGTCTATGCGTTATCTGTTGCGGATCAGTTTGTAAAAACTGGCGCCGCTAAGAAGGTGCTGGTTATCGGCGCCGATGTGCTGTCACGTTTGTGCGAGCCTGACGACCGCTCCACCATCATCCTCTTTGGTGATGGTGCCGGCGCCGCTGTGGTTGGTGCTTCTGAAGAGCCAGGTATCATCTCTACCCATATTTATGCCGATGGCCGTCAAGGCGATCTGCTTAAGTGTTCCTTCCCGCCACGTGCTGGCGAGTCCTCTGAGGCCGTAGGGTACATGACCATGAAAGGCAACGATGTCTTCAAGGTTGCTGTGACTCAGCTGTCTCATGTGGTCACCGAAACGTTACGTATCAATAACGTGGAAAAATCTGAAATTGACTGGTTGGTTCCCCACCAGGCTAACTTCCGTATCATTAAGGCGACGGCCAAGAAGTTAGATATGAGTCTGGACAAGGTGGTATTGACCCTAGCTAAGCATGGTAATACCTCTGCCGCCTCAGTACCTATCGCGCTGGATGAAGCCGTGCGTGATGGCCGTATCCAACGTGGTCAACTCCTGCTGCTCGAAGCCTTTGGGGCTGGTTTTGCCTGGGGCAGTGCGCTTGTTCGTTTTTAGTCGATTTTAGTACTAGAATACATTGATTTAGCAAAGGTATATAAAAATGGAAAAGATTGCTTATGTTTTCCCTGGGCAGGGATCTCAGGCCGTAGGCATGCTTGCCGAATTGGCTGCAGAGAATGAAATCATTGGTCAAACGTTTGCCCAAGCCAGCGAAGCATTGGGTTATGACCTATGGCAACTGGTACAAGAAGGCCCAGCTGAAACTCTGAATCAAACCGATAAGACGCAGCCTGCATTGTTAACTGCCAGCGTAGCAATTTGGCGCGCGATTCAAGCTACCTCGGCGCCTCAGCCTGCAATGCTTGCCGGCCATAGTTTAGGTGAATACTCGGCATTGGTTTGCGCCGGTGTTATCGATTTCAAAGATGCCGTTAAACTGGTTGAGCTGCGTGGACAACTGATGCAACAGGCTGTACCCGCTGGTACTGGTGCCATGTTTGCTATTATTGGCTTAGATAACGAGGCTATTGCCAAGGCGTGTGAAGACGCAGCGCAGGGCGGAGTGGTTGCACCGGTTAACTTTAATAGTCCTGGTCAGGTCGTGATTGCTGGTGAGAAGGCTGCGGTTGAGCGTGCTGCCGATGCTTGTAAGGCTGCCGGCGCCAAGATGGCTGTTGCCTTGCCGGTGAGCGTGCCATCTCATTGTGAATTAATGAAACCTGCCGCAGAGAAATTGTCTGAGGCATTAAGTGCTATCAGTTTTACAGCGCCGAGCATTCCAGTGATCAATAACGTTGATGTGGCTCAGCCAAGTGATGTCGAAGCGATCAAAGATGCCTTGGTTCGTCAGCTTTACTGTCCGGTTCGCTGGTCTGAAACGGTCGAAATGATGGCCGCAGATGGCGTCAGCCAGTTGGTTGAAGTCGGTCCGGGTAAGGTATTAACAGGTCTGGCGAAAAGAATTAATCGATCGCTGAGTGCAAAAGTGGCTAATGATCCAGCCTCAGTTGCTGCACTGAGCGAATAAGGAGTAATAGATGAGTTTCAATCTAGATTTAACTGGCAAGGTTGCCTTGGTAACAGGTGCAAGCCGTGGTATTGGCCGTGCAGTTGCCGAAACCTTAGTGGAAGCAGGTGCTGTGGTTATTGGCACGGCTACCAGTGAACGCGGCGCAGCTGCGATTCAGGAATATTTGGGCGATAAAGGCCATGGCTTGGTCTTAAATGTGACAGATAGCGATTCAATTGACCAATTATTTGCCTCGATCAAAGAAAAAGTCGGTGAAGTTGATATTCTAGTCAACAATGCGGGTATCACACGCGACAATCTTTTGATGCGAATGAAGGAAGATGAGTGGTTAGATATCATAGATACCAACCTGACATCTCTCTATCGCACCTCTAAACAGGTGATGCGTTCAATGATGAAGAAGCGTAGTGGCCGTATTATTAACATTGGCTCTGTTGTAGGTACAATGGGCAATGCAGGCCAAACGAACTATTGCGCAGCAAAAGCTGGTTTGATTGGATTTACAAAATCTCTTGCAAGAGAGGTTGCATCTCGTCAAATAACAGTGAATGCTATTGCTCCTGGGTTTATCCAGACAGATATGACGGATGAGCTGACGGAAGAGCAGCAAAAAGGTATTATGTCACAAGTTCCAATGGAAAGACTGGGACAGCCGCAAGAGATTGCAAATGCTGTACTGTTTTTGGCATCGGATTCAGCGGCTTACATTACAGGGGAAACTCTGCATGTAAACGGCGGCATGTACATGGTTTAAACGTTGGTTATAACAACCGACTGATTTTGATTGATTTTTGGCGTAGACTTACGTAGGTTTTGTGGTTAGACCACAAAAGTTAAGCTTGCATTGTGTGCCAAATTGAATAAACTACTCGCAATCTTACGCAAGTGCGTAATTTGAATAGGAAAGAAAACTAATGAGCAACATCGAAGAACGTGTAAAGAAAATCATTATCGAGCAACTGGGCGTTAAAGAAGAAGACGTAAAACCAGCAGCATCTTTCGTTGACGACCTAGGTGCAGATTCTCTGGACACCGTTGAGTTGGTAATGGCTCTAGAAGAAGAGTTTGACACTGAGATCCCTGATGAAGAAGCTGAAAAGATCACTACTGTTCAAGCAGCGATCGATTACGTTTCTAAGAATCAGTAATACTGAATTCTCTAAAACAGGCGGCAATTATGCCGCCTGTTTTTGTTTGCGAACTAGGAGCATTAGGGGGCGAACGCCTATCCAGTTTTCTTGTGCTATAACCTAGTAGGCCTTTTTATTTCGGTCTCAAAGGAGACCTTCATCTCATTTTAGTCAAAGGTGAAAACGTGTCTAAACGTCGTGTAGTCGTTACAGGTATTGGTCTGGTCACGCCTGTGGGCAATACCGTAGAGGCGTCCTGGAAAGCACTGCTTGCAGGACAAAGCGGTATCGCACCAATAACCAAATTTGATGCCAGCGAGTTTTCAACTCGTTTTAGCGGTTCAGTCAAAGATTTTGATGTTGAGCAGTACCTACCTAAGAAAGAGGCCCGTAAGATGGATCTCTTTATTCAATACGGTATGGCGGCTGGTATTCAAGCCATTGAAGATGCCGGACTGAATATGGAAGTAGAAGACCCTGCTCGGGTCGGTACCGCTATCGGCGCGGGTATGGGTGGCATGCCGCTCATCGAGGCGGCTCATTCTGCCTTGTTAAAAGGCGGTCCACGCAAAATCTCTCCCTTTTTCGTCCCTAGTACCATCATCAATATGATCGCGGGTCATCTTTCGATCAAATATGGTATGACTGGCCCTAATTTTGCGGTGACCACAGCCTGTACTACAGGTGTGCACAACATAGGATTTGCAGCACGTACCATCGCCTATGGTGATGCGGACGTGATGATTGCTGGTGGCGCAGAAGATGTGACTTGTCCGCTAGCGGTGGGTGGCTTTGGTTCTGCCAAGGCGCTGTCTACCCGTAATGATGATCCGCTTGCGGCGAGTCGTCCCTGGGATAAAGACAGAGATGGTTTCGTCATCGGCGACGGTGCGGGCATCATGGTGATGGAAGAGTACGAGCACGCTAAGGCGCGCGGCGCGACTATCTATGGCGAGCTCGTAGGTTTCGGTATGAGTGGTGATGCGTTCCACATGACGTCTCCACCGGCAGATGGTGCAGGTGCCGCCGCTGCGATGGAAAATGCCATTAAAGATGCGGGCATCGAAAAGCAACGTGTAGGTTATATCAATGCTCATGGCACATCGACACCCGCCGGCGATAAGGCTGAAGCCTCAGCGGTGAAAAGTGTGTTTGGCGATCATGCCTACAACTTGTTGGTGAGCTCTACCAAGTCTATGACTGGGCACCTGTTAGGGGCTGCAGGCTCAGTAGAGGCGATTATCACCTTGCTTGCGCTGCGCGATCAGATTATTCCGCCAACAATTAACCTGGATAATCCAGATGAAGGCTGTGATCTTGATTTTGTACCTCACGCGGCTCGAGCTCATCAGTTTGATTACGCACTGTGCAACTCATTTGGTTTTGGTGGTACAAATGGCTCACTCCTGTTTAAACGCGGTGAGTAAAAGCTAGCAGTAATTAGAAAAAGCACCTTAATGGTGCTTTTTTTATGTTTGAATTAAGCCCAAATGACGCGTCGATGAAGCTTTATTCATCTCTCTTGGCAGCACTTAAAACTGGGCAGATAATCCGGCTCTATTCACTTCACTTTGTTGGTGCTAATGTGCTAAATCCCGTCGTTGTTCCCTTACTACCTATTGTTGGTTTGTTAACTGCTAATTTGAATACCTTGATCCGTGGTGAGCAGAAGTTAAGTATCCCTATTGGTTTAAAGACTTTAACCGCCGCGGCTTGCGCCTTTGCCTGTGTTTGGTTTGCGCTGCTGATCACTGCCATTTATGGCGGGGGAGAGAGCGACTCGTTTGCCGGGATCGAGGTGCTAATGTTTTTCGCCCTGGGTTTCTTGCTTTATCGGTTTGTCGATCTGTCTCGTTTGCTAGGCGCAAGTGCGCAGGTTTGGCTGTATCGGTTAAGCTTGCCTTTGATTGTGATGGCATGTCTTGGCGTGATTAACTGGGGCTAATCAGTGAGTAGCGTGATTCTTCGTTACTATCTCAGCCTGCTTTGCAGTACACTTTAGATTCACTATTTAGAATGAGGCGACAAGCAATGGCAGGACAAGATAGAGAGATCACTTTACGATTTCTGGCCGAACCAGCCGATGTCAATTTTGGTGGCAAGGTCCATGGTGGCGCTGTGATGAAATGGATCGACTTGGCGGCTTATGCCTGCGCCGCTGGATGGAGTGGCAAGTATTGTATTACCGCCTATGCTGGCGGCATACGCTTCATAAAGCCTATTCATGTCGGCAATATCGTAGAGGTGAGCGCTAAGGTTGTCTATACCGGTCGCACCTCTATGCATCTGGGAATAGATGTAAAGGCTGGCGATCCTAAAAACGCTGACCGTCACCTCACCACGCACTGCATAGTGATCATGGTGGCGGTAGATGATGAGGGTCACCCTACGCCGGTGCCAGAATGGGTGCCGGTCACTGAGGAGGATAAGGTGATGCGAGATTCGGCCATCCGTCTGATGGATATGCGTAAGAGGATTGGCACTGAGATGGAAGCTCATCTCAAGCCTTAATCTGTCTGCTCGCGTCTATCACTTAGGGCTGTCTTTCGATAGACGCTGCTAGCGTCCTTAATCATAGTGATTCCCCCTATTTTTCGCTTTGGACGATAAAGCTTAGCGCTTGTACATGCTTTGATATTGCACTAGGGAATCGACATCTGCAATTTGTGTCAGTGTGTTGATGCAAAGGCGTTTTGTTTAAAAGCTTTAACAGAAGAAAGCTTTGTCCGACTGTTGATTGCTTAAGAGTACAGATGCGGCGCCCTAGTGAAAAATTCGAATCTATCGTTTAGCATGTGGCACAATATGCCCCGTGTCTACAGCCCACAAGGCCTTATACCCCCAAATAAAACCTTTCTTCAAGAAGGTGAATAAACAGTATTAATCAATAAAGAGATAGGACAGAAGATGGCAAAGGTAGCATTTTTAGGATTAGGCGTGATGGGATACCCTATGGCGGGTCATCTGGTGAAGCACGGTCATGAGGTTACTGTCTATAATCGCACCCAGACCAAGGCACAAGCTTGGTGTGATACTTATGGCGGTAACTGGTGCGCAACCCCCTTTGAAGCCGCCAAGGGGCAAGACTTTGTGTTTGTCTGTGTCGGTAACGATGACGATCTACGCTCCGTCGTCTTGGGTGATACCGGCGCTTTGGCCTCCATGGCACAGGGCAGTATCTTAGTTGACCATACAACGGCTTCTGCCGATGTCGCCCGGGAGTTAGGCGCCGCAGCGAAGGCTAAAGGCGTTGGTTTCATCGATGCGCCAGTATCTGGTGGTCAGGCTGGAGCTGAAAATGGTGTGTTAACCGTGATGGTGGGCGGTGAGGTTCAAACCTTTGAGGCTGCCAAGCCGGTAATGCAAGCCTATGCTCGTTGCGCCGAGTTGCTGGGCGAGGTGGGCAGTGGTCAGCTCACCAAGATGGTAAATCAGATCTGTATTGCCGGTGTGGTGCAGGGTTTGGCTGAAGGTTTACATTTTGCTCGTAGTGCCGGCCTTGACGGTGAAAAAGTGGTCGAAGTGATCAGCAAAGGGGCCGCTCAATCCTGGCAGATGGAGAATCGCTATCAAACCATGTGGCAGGGACAATATGACTTTGGCTTTGCGGTGGACTGGATGCGTAAAGATTTGGGCATCGCTCTGGATGAAGCGCGCCGCAATGGTTCACATCTGCCATTGACCGCCTTAGTGGATCAATTCTATAGCGAAGTGCAGGCTCAAGGTGGTCAGCGCTGGGATACTTCGAGTCTCCTGGCGCGTTTAGAAAAGAGCCGAGGCTAAGACATAAAAAAGGACTGCTAGGCAGTCCTTTTTTTGTGAGTTTAATCTGAGTCTCGGTAAGCGGGTAGGTACTTGTCGATTAAACCGGATCGACCATGATATGTTCAAGCTCAACCGCCGCGACCGCGTGCAAGGCATCCATGGTTGCACCCACTAGGGAGATCTTACCTTGGCTGGACTCGATCAGTACGGCGCGATTGATCTCGCTGAAATCACGGTTATGTCTGGCCATGGCTGATAACGCCATCTGCATGGGGAGCATGGAAGGGTTAAAGGCTGCATTTTCCGCATACCGACCGCAGAAGGTGGCTCCGTCTCGGGTTTCTAGTACCACGGCGGCATAGCTCTGGCTGTATGGGGCGTAGCTGAGACTTAAGTGATCCAGCGCCTCTATGATCATGGGATCTGAACTTTCCAGGGCAAACTCATGTTGCTGTTTTGACAGTAAGGGAGTCTTAATATTCAGATCGCTTGGCCCAAAAGCATAGGGTAGATAGTGAGATAAAGGTTGAGTTGCTTGCTCTGGCAGGTGGATCTTAATGGCTTGACCTTGAACCAACTCGTTCATAAATTGGCGGCAGTGTCCGCAAGGCGAGGCGTTGACTATGATATCTTTAATACCCGTTTCACCGCTTAGCCAGGCGTGACTGATAGCGCTTTGCTCGGCGTGTACGCTATGAAAGAGTGCCTCACCATCCAACTCCAGGTTAGCGCCCATATAGATATCACCGCTAGCTCCCTTGGCGATGGCGCCCACATAAAACTCACTGATGGGAGGTCTTGCCAATGCTGCGGCTACGGGCAAGATGGCTAGCAGTAACTCATCGTGCGACATATTGGCGGCTTTGGCTAAGTCGTCGACTTGCTGGGCATCCATGTGGCCGACAAAGTCCTGATTCAATAAAGGGACTAAATGATCTGCCAAAGGTTGTGGCAGTTGAGCTATGCAGTGAACAAATCTATCTTGCATGAGCTTGATCCTTAAATTGTTAAGCTATTGGAAAATCATTTTAGTAACTAAGTTACCATGATAACGGGATCTTACTCCCATTTCGACCGCTGTTTCCCTTAAAGATTGCTAAGATAATGACATAACGCCGTCAATAATTTTTGCTTTTCTTCATCCGACTCAGTGTCATTGACTAAGGTCTCCAGCTTTATCATATAGTCTGGATCATTTAAGCGCGCCTGACAGAATGTTCGCCAGCGTCTCTGCTCGGTATCATCCAGGGTTTCAGGGTAGTTGCGTGCCCGATAACGAAACAACATTTCAGGTAATCTGGGATCGTCAAATTGCAGTTCCAGTGCCGCCAGGTGCTGGGGCGCTGTATGGCGTATGATCTCCATCTTGCTCTTATCTGCATGGCTGAAAAAGCCGCCGCTATAGAGCTGCAAGTCGGGATCGCTGCTTGCATTGTCATGTTCGATGTCAAAGACGGCGACCAGTTTCTCTCGGATCTCGGGATGTTGACGCAGGCGCTTGTATTGCTCGCGAGCGAAATCTTTATCTATCGCTAAACGCTCTGCGTTTTCATCTGTTAGTGTCTTGGCGGATGCAATGAACGGACATTTATTGATATGCAATTGCTTTAAACCTACGGGCAACTCGTCGCTGGCCAAGTCGGCCCTTGGCGTGTACATGCGCTCACGAATTTCAGCGGCGCTGAGTTCAAGCAGCGGCGTGATGTCCATAGCAAGGTTGACACAGATGATGGCATTTTTATTGGTGCTATGGTGTGCAACAGGAGCAATAAGTGTGGTGCAACCGTTAAGGGCGCTTATCTTTGAGCTCACATGCACTAAGGGTTGCATATTGAGTACGTCAATATGCTTGCTGACTTCGTTCTTCTTGCGCAGATTAAAGTAATAGTCGAATAGCTTAGGTTGCTGCTGCTTAACCAGTTTCGCCATGGCAATGGTGGCGTAGACATCCGACATGGCGTCATGGGCTTTATCATGGCTGAGGTTATTGGCCTTTGTCAGCTGCTCTAGTTTAAAACTTGGGCTGCCATCCTCTTTTTCGGGCCAGACAATACCTTGTGGTCTTAAGGCGTAACAGGCGCGTACTAAATCTATGATATCCCAACGGCTGTTGCCGTTTTGCCATTCGCGCGCATAGGGATCATAAAAGTTTCGATAGAAGCCATAGCGGGTCACCTCATCGTCAAATCTTAACGAGTTGTAACCTGCTACACAGGTGTTGGGCTCAGTAAAGAGGGCGTGGATCTTTGCCATAAACTCAGCTTCTGGCATGCCTTTCAGGTTTGCCAGCTGTGGAGTGATCCCTGTGATTAAGATGGCTTCAGGGGAGGGCAGATAGTCGCTGGCCAATTTGCAATAAAAGGTTTCAGGTTCTGAGATGATGTTGAGATCCATGTCAGTGCGGATACCGGCAAACTGCGAGGGTCTGTCCTTGGCCGGGTTGGCACCGAAAGTTTCATAATCGTGCCAAAAGATGCTGGGTGATTGATTCGCTGGCATAGAGTAAGGCTAGAGTGTGATTAGTGGCACTTATCATAGCACCCTGATTTATGCCTGCACTAGTTTAACGGGTTATTTGCCCTATTTGATTGAAATAACGTCACTTTGAAGTTGGCAGTCACTTGGCTAGCCAGTTACAATGGTCGGCTAATGAGGAATAACCCATGTTTGAACCACTACTCACGCAGCCGCAATTTATCGAACTGACGCAGACGAGCCAGTTACATCTCCGCTTACGTGAGCCAGTGAGCGATTTCAGCTTGCAGCAGACGATGGGAGGGCACTTACTCGAGTGCGTGATTAGCCAAACCTCGCAAGGGGCAAGTGCATTGATTGTCAGGGCGCATCCCTATTTAATTTGCGATCCGATATCAGATAAGGCTCCCACCTTCGATGTTGGTGTTGTGTCAGAATCCCTGCCTCGTGCACATGGTCAAGGTTGGCGTTTGTTTAGCGCCATCGGCATGTCGCCTGTCATGTGTGCAGAGATGTTACGCGCTGGGCTAACTATTGGCGTAGAGCAGATCAATCAGGAAGTCATCTTTCACCCTCAATTTGATCATAAATGGCTCTTGGTTCCATTAGAGCGTGATCTACGTTTATTTGGGGGCCCAAGAGAGTTACGCCGCGCTAATGCTGTGTTGGCTAGATGCCAAGACCATACCCTGTCGGCCGAGGGCCTGCTGTTGGAAATCGGTGAGATTGAGCAGGTCAGACAGGAGCTGGCGCACTATGCTAATCATAACAGTGTTAAGCAACACGGCGTAATGTTGAGCGAAGTGACCAACGTGGATGGACAGTTGCTGCGTAAGAAGCAACTCTTGTCCCATCGTTACTATCAAAGCGTGCAACGACCTAATTGGCAAGATGCCGCAAATCAGCAAGAGGACCTGGATACTCTAAAGCGTAAGCTTGAGTCATACCAACTTCTCGCCCCGCCTGAGCTAAACCTGATGGTTGAGCAGATGTTTTTAGAAGACTAGCTTGGGGCTTTAGGGTCAAACAAGCTTTGGAAGAGTGAATGAATTACCTTTGTCCTATATGTCGTTGCCCGCTTTCGCTTATGGAGCGCACCTGGTGCTGTGAGGCAAACCACAGGTTTGATTGCGCTAAAGAGGGCTATGTTAATCTCTTGCCGGTGCAAAAAAAGCGTTCAAAAGATCCTGGTGACAACAAAGAGATGATGTTCGCCCGACGCGAATTTTTAAATAAGGGGTATTATCAGGCCATGAGTGATAGGGTGAATGCTCTGGCTCTTGAATATGCCGACGATAAGCGGCATGGGTTGGATATCGGCTGTGGTGAAGGCTATTATTCTCACCGCCTGCACCAGGTGATGACGGCTGAGCATGAGTTTGATTTGCAGGGACTGGATATTTCAAAGTCGGCGCTAAAATATGCTGCCAAGCGCTATCCTCAGATAGGTTTTTGTGTTGCCAGTAGTTATGAAATGCCCTTTGCCGATCAGAGTTTCGATTTTATGCTGCGAATCTATGCGCCATCGCAAGATCAGGAACTAAGGCGAGTGGCCAAAGCGGGGGCCATATTAATTACGGTGGCCGCAGGTCCGCAGCACCATTTTGCTTTGAAGCGGGTGATTTATGATACACCAAGGGAAAATCCCGAGGTGGATAGCCAGATTGAGGGGTTTGAGCGACTTCACAGCGAGCGGCTGACCCAGGAAATGACCATTTCTCAAGGGGAGGATATTGGCCATTTTTTAGCGATGACCCCATATCACTGGAAATTTACTGCGGCTCAAAAGCAGGCATTAATCGCCGCGCCTTTAACCTGTGAGCTCGACTTTAAGCTTGAGGTCTTTCGTGCCTGCTAGCTGGTTAATCATTGTTTCATTTGTCTATTTTTATCCGCTTAAAAAAAATTAGTGTTTTTATACGACTTTTAAGATGAATTTTTTCTAACAACTGACAGATATGTAAGTAAAAAATAGGATTTAGCCCTTTGAATCTTTGTTGACATACGGTCAGAATGATTTATAGTGAACTCAGCTTGAAGGTTGGGCTTAACTTTATGTGTTCAATACGACCAGTTCGTCCTGTTAACATAAGTAATACCGGCATTTTCCAGCTCTACTGCCGTTTAAGGCTTTATTTTATTTAGTTACAGGATTTATATCATGTCTCAAGTTACTGGCGTTGTTAAGTGGTTCAACTCTGACAAAGGTTTTGGTTTTATCGAGCAAGAGTCTGGCCCAGACGTTTTCGTACACTTCCGTGCGATCAACTCTGACGGTTTCAAAACTCTAGACGAAGGTCAGAAAGTGCAGTTCACTGTGACTCAAGGTCAAAAAGGTCCACAAGCTGAGAACGTAACTGTTATCTAAGCTGACCTTTAAGTAGCCAAGCGCTACTTAACAACAGAATTCCAAGAGCTGTGATTTTTATCACAGCTCTTTTTTTGTCTGCAATTTACCTAAAGGCTTGGCATCTAGCTATAAAGCTTTAACCGCTTTAGACAAAGATACGCAACTAAGGCGGCAGAGATAGCAGAGCCCTTACAGTAGAGATAAAAAAGCCAGCATAATGCTGGCTTTCTGTTTAGATGTTGCAGGAGCTTAGGCTTGAGAGAACAGCTTATCTTCTAAGGTTCTGCCACGCTGGATGGCGCGATAACGCCAATTGTGCTGTTTAAACAGGGTAAACAGCTGGGTCTCTAGGGCAAAATCGGCGCCCAACTGGTAGTGGAGGACAAACTCCTGAGCCTGGCTAGATTTTACCGAATGTACCTGAGGAAGCTCACGCAGAGCTGCTAGCAATGCCTCATCATCACAACTGTGCATGGTCAGAGTCAGATATTCGTCGGCCTGATCATCTTGTATTGAGATAGATTGGTTCAGAACACCTTTCTCTAAATAGAGCACCTTATCACACAGTTTTTCCAGTTCTGCCAGGTTGTGAGAGCTAATCACAAAGGTCGTCTTACCGATTTGTGAGCGCACCAGGTCGCGAATGGCCTTGGCATTCGCCGGGTCGAGCCCCGCCGTGGGCTCATCAAGCAAGACTAACTCGGGAGAGCCAATTAACGCTTGGGCGATAGAGACGCGTTTGCTCATGCCATGACTGAGAGATAAGGGCTTTTGTGGGGCGATATCAGCCAAATCCACCAGAGCCAATACACGCTTGACCTCTTGCTGCGCGTCTGTGCCGCTAAAGCCTTGAAGGCGGGCAAACAGACCCAGTTGTGCCTCAACAGTGAGGTTAGGATCGAGTCTTGCGTCTTGGGGGAGGGCGGCTACCTTACCAAGTAGTGCATTACTACCCGGTGCATGGCCTAAAATGGTGACTTTGCCCTCGCTTGGGCGAATATAGCCGCATAGCAGCGAAAACAGTGTGGTTTTACCGGCGCCATTAGGGCCAACCAGCGCAATGGGCTGACCCGAGGTTAGCTCAAGATTGACATCATTAAGTGCTCGTTTGCTGCCGTATTGTTTACCAAGGTGTGTGCAGGTGATCAGATTCATAGTGCGATCCTCGCCATATAACTTCTTCCTAATAGCAGGAGTACACAGGCTTGAAGCAAAGGAATGGCCGCCACAGCGAGACTGCTGAGTCCTTTGGTATTGATCATCATTGAGAGCTGCGCGCCAGGTATCAACCATTGCAGAGCGGCGCTGAGATCCGGTAGGTAATGGGAGATTATCCCATTGATGATAGTGCCACCCGCAAGGATCAAAACCGCATAGATACTGGCCTGCCTCGCCGAGTTGGCGTGCAATGACAACAGGGCCATCAGCGCAGTAAAGGGGAGCAAGACTATCATGATATTGGTAAATACCAAGAGCCCGGAGCCCATGGCCAGCCAGACAAGGGATGGATCACGATAGGCGACCAGCAGCAGGGTGGCTACCAGAGTCAATAGGAGCAAAATTCCCTGGATTAGCAGGTACCCTGTGACACGTCCGAAAAACAGTGTATCTCGGCTGACTCTCAAGGTGAGAAAACGAAAGCTTCCCCTGGCCCTGTCGGAGGCAAACTGATCGGCGCCCACGAACAGGCTAAAGATAGGGAACAGATAGAGAGCGGCAACCCAGACAATGGCCATTTCCGCCACGTTCCATGACAGCAGTTCGCCTACATTGGCAGCGCCAAATACGCCTTCGAGTAATTGTTTAAAATCTGGTGAGAACAGATAGATAGACGCTTGTTTTACCGGATACCAGAGAATAAGGCACCAGACCAGCGCGAACGTTGCCAAACCTATCATACCGCGAGTGCTAAAGAGGATTTTTTTAAGCTCGAATTTGGCTAGTTCCAAGGCCGCACTCCATGAGCTCCGGGGGGTTACGTTTTCCAAATATGATTCCTTTATCACTAAATTTGCACCCAGCCTAACATCTCTAAGTTTGTCTATGTGTGTCAGATTGTCGTTAAATTTTACCAGCAAGCTCGGCAAGTTGCTGTTTTAACTCGGCGACTTCCTGTTCAAGCTGGGTGACTCTTTCGTTTAGTGCATGGTTTAGAGCATCACCTGGTGGCTCATTTTTTGGCTGGGTAAAGGCTTGTGTAGGGAGTTGCTCGGCGGTGTCGCTAAATAGCTCGACAAAGCGAGATTCCCGTTTGCCCGGCTCTCTAGGCAGTTGACGTACCAAGGGGGGCTCCATTTTCGATAGCGCCTCCAATGCCTGCTCTACCTGGCCGACATCGGTAAATCCATATAGGCGGTTGCTTCGGGTTCTGAGCTCGCCCGCCGTTTGTGGGCCTCTTAATAGCAGTAGGCAGATGATGGCGACCTTGTCATCGCTGAGTTGGAGATCGCTAAATTCGGTGTTGCAGAATCTATGCTTATATTTCACCACTCGGGAACCAAAGCCGCTTTGCTCAGCAATCAGGCGTTTCTTGGCTAAAGAATCGATAGCTGCCTGAGTGTCCGCTTCCGACAGGTTCATCACAGGATCGCGGCTGGATTTTTGATTACAGGCTAAGGTCAGACCGTTGAGAGAGAGTGGATATTGCTCTGGGGTGGTTTTCTCTTTTTCCAACAGGCAGCCGATGACACGTGCTTCATGGGAGGTGAGTTTCATGGTTAAGATATCCATATAAGAAAAGCATAGCCCTGTTATATCAGAGCTATGCTTTTATGCAAAGACAATCAGGGGCTTGGCGCCTCCAATGCTCAACTTCTATTCGGTCAAACGTATGCCGTCGTTTTCGATGGTGATCTTCTCACTTTTGTACAAGCCGCCGATACTCTTCTTAAAGGCTTTTTTGCTCATGGCAAGTTGGGCATAGATGACGTCAGCATCCGTCTTATCGGTAAGTGCCAGGAAGCCACCGGCTTGATTGAGCTTCATCAAGATGGCAGTGGCGTGCTTATCAAGCTCATCTTTTGCACCGCGTTGCAGGATTAAGTCTATCTTGTCATCACTGCGCACGCGTTTAATAAAGCCTTTGACTCGCTGACCAAATTTGAGGGGCTGATAAACTTCATTTTTATACAGCACACCCCAATGGGCATTATCGACAATCGCCTTAAAGCCCAAATCTGTGGTGCCCGCGATGATGAGATTCACCTCTTGGCCGTTACGATACGGGGGCGGTGTCTTATCAAGAAACTTATCGATCTTCGATGAGGCGACGATGCGCTCATCGGCACTATTGACATAGACATAGACCAGATAAGAGCGACCGACTTCTATCTCTCTGTGCTGTTCGCCGAAGGGAAGAAACAAGTCTTTATCCAGTCCCCAGTCGAGAAAGGCGCCGTAAGGGCCGGTTGCGATGGCCTTTAGATAGGCAAATTGCCCCACCTGAGCTTTAGGACGTTTAGTGGTGGCGATCACCATATCTTCGGAGTCCAGATAGAGAAACACCTCGACTTTGTCGCCGACCTCGCACTCTTTAGGTGCGACTTTATTAGGCAGCAAGACTTGGCCAAATTCGTGGGCATTTAAGTACACACCGAAGTCGACACGTTTGGCGATCTCCAGGGTACAACTCTTTCCTATCTCTATCATGGGGTTCTCTATGACATTACTAACAAGTTTAAGTGTGGCGATTATAGTGGAATTCTCAGCAAGATGCTTTAGCCTAAGGGGGTTAATCTCATTAATTTAACGCCCTGGGTGCAGATGCGTTTTGGTGACATAGGGGTTTGAGCTAAAGGTCAGTGAGCCGAGTGGGCAGAAAGGCGCCGATAAAGGGGCGTTAATCAGCATGCTGCTAAGCGGCAGCAAGCTGAATTTACTGTAAAAAAGCTTGAACACCTGTCAGGGATAAAAGTCAGTATTGTCGCCTGTTTGGGTGCAAAAAACCTTGTAATAAATTAATGTGATAATGATACTTGCATTTAGTTAAATTCAGGGGTTTAATTGCGCGCCTTTTTTTACTTTAGACAAGTATAAATTGAGTTAACTAATATGGCGGGGACTCGAAGGATAACTTCGATATCTGACACCCAAGAAACGGTGTTGATGTTGCGGCTTATTTACCTGATAGGTGCGATAGTAAGTAACATTAATGTGTTGGCAGACAAAGTATCTGCCGAATATAAATGTAAATAGACAGGTTGAGAAAATATGAGTAATTGGTCTATTAAAGATGCTTATGTTGGTTATAACGTAAATTACTGGAGCTCTGGGCTCTACGGCATAAGCGAGGCCGGTGAGGTGACGGTATCGCCCGATCCAAATCATCCTGAGCACACTATTGGTTTAAATGAACTCGCCAAGGATATGGTTAAATCCGGCGTAGCATTGCCCGTCTTAGTGCGTTTCCCACAAATTTTACATCACAGGGTCAATAGCCTGTGTAATGCCTTCAATCAGGCGATCACTCGTTACGACTACCAATCAGACTATCTGCTTGTCTATCCTATTAAGGTTAACCAGCAGCAAACGGTTGTAGAAGAGATCTTAGCCAGCCAAGTGTCTAAAGAGGTGCCGCAGCTGGGTCTGGAAGCCGGCAGTAAGCCTGAGTTGATGGCTGTGCTTGCGATGGCGCAGAAGGCCAGCTCGGTGATCATCTGTAATGGTTACAAAGATGTCGAATATATCCGCTTGGCACTGATCGGTGAAAAGCTGGGCCATCAAGTTTATATCGTACTTGAGAAGCTATCTGAGCTTAAAGTTGTTCTCGACGAAGCTAAGAAGCTGGGCGTGACTCCTCGTTTGGGTCTGCGTGTGCGTCTGGCTTTCCAAGGCAAGGGTAAATGGCAGGCCAGCGGCGGTGAAAAATCAAAATTTGGTTTGTCAGCGGCTCAGGTGTTGAACGTGATCAACTCGCTTAAAGACCACGACATGCTGGATAGCCTGCAATTGCTGCACTTCCACCTGGGCTCGCAGATTGCCAATATTCGCGACATCCGCAGCGGTGTCAGCGAAGCGGGGCGTTTCTACTGTGAACTGCAGAAGATGGGCGCCAATGTGAAGTGCTTCGACGTGGGTGGCGGCTTGGCCGTTGACTATGACGGTACCCGTAGCCAGAGCAGTAACTCGATGAACTATGGCCTGACCGAATATGCCAATAATATCGTTAGTGTGCTCAATGATATGTGCCGCGAGCACGATCAGCCTATGCCACGCCTCATCTCTGAGTCTGGTCGTTACCTGACGGCTCATCATGCGGTTTTGATCACCGACGTGATAGGCACCGAAGCCTATCAGCCTGAGCAGTTACAGGCTCCGGATGATGACGCGCCGCAGCAGCTGAAGAATATGTGGGACTCTTGGGGAGAAGTGAGCGGCCGCGCCGATCAACGTGCCCTGATTGAGATCTACCATGATGTGCAAAGCGATCTGGCTGAGGTCCATTCGCTATTTGCTTTGGGGCAGATGGGTCTGGCCGACAGAGCTTGGGCGGAGCAGATGAATCTGCGCGTCTGTTACGAATTAAAGGGTGTGATGAGTGGTAAATACCGTTTCCACCGCCCTGTTATCGACGAACTCAATGAGAAACTGGCAGATAAGTTCTTCGTGAACTTCTCACTGTTCCAGTCATTGCCAGATGCCTGGGGTATTGATCAGGTGTTCCCAATAATGCCGCTGAGTGGCCTGGATAAGGCGCCTGAGCGCCGCGCCGTGATGCTGGATATTACTTGTGATTCAGACGGTACAGTGGATCAGTACGTGGATGGTCAAGGTATTGAAACTACCCTGCCAGTCCCGGCTTGGAGTGCAGAGAGTCCTTATCTTATCGGTTTCTTCCTGGTGGGTGCCTATCAGGAGATCCTCGGGGATATGCACAACCTGTTCGGTGATACCAACTCTGCCGTAGTGCGACTGGACGATGATGGTCTGGTGAATATTGAGTCAGTACTGGCTGGCGATACCGTGGCCGATGTGCTGCGTTATGTGAACCTAGACGCTGTCTCTTTCATGCGTACCTATGAAGAGCTGGTAAACCTGCATATTCAAGAAGATGAGCGCGCCAATATTCTTGAAGAGCTGCAGATTGGACTGAAAGGCTACACCTATCTGGAAGATTTCTCCTGATTGGCAAGCTAGCCTGTTTCGCCTAGGGATCTCGGCTAACGCCAGCCGAGATCCTTTAAGACGATAAGGAGCGAGTCGATGTACTTTGAAGGGGCGGAGAAACGCTTATCGCTAACCTTAGTGGCAGCTAGTCCGTCGCTAAGAGGTTTGGGCGATGACTTTTGGCGCCGCGCTCTTTTAAAGAGTGATACAGAGATCCTCTCCAAGCTGAGCTGTGAGCAGTGCGATGCGTACCTGCTCAGCGAGTCCAGCTTGTTTGTCTGGCACGATAATCTGGTGCTCATCACCTGCGGTAATACCCGGCTTATAGAGACGGTACTGAGTCTGGTTGAATCACTCGGTAATGTTCAGATTGCCAGCTTGAGTTACCAGCGTAAAAGCGAGATTTTACCCGCCTTGCAAAGCAGCCGCTTTGAAGACGATATCGCCCGGCTTAGGGGGATGCTAAGCGGCGATGCCTATCGCATTGGCCATTTGGATGGTCATCATCACCAGCTTTTTTTATCTGGAGAGATGGTGCAACTTAAGGCGGTTCAAACGGTGCAGATGTATCATATTCGTGGTGAGTTGGCCGACTATCTGCTGTGCGACAGGCAAACGGCCGAGGGGATAGCCACCAGGCTCAATTTATCTCAGCTGTTACCGGGTTTTTATTTTGATGCGCACCTGTTCTCGCCACTGGGTTATTCACTCAATGCCCTTAGGGGGGATGACTATTTCACGGTGCACATCACCCCACAAGAGGCGAGCTCCTATGTGAGCCTGGAAACGAATTTGTCGCTCGGCGAAGATCTTGGCGGTATAGTAAATGAGTTGCTAAACCGCTTAAATCCGGTAAGTTGGGATGTTTCAGGATTTGAGGCCCAGGAGCCAGGATACTGCGCCGAGCAGTATAGCCTGCAGGCCAGCGGTGAATTAACTTTGGCAGATGGCCTAGGCCTTTATATAAAACACTATAAGCAGCGCGATTGTGAGCAGTTATTGCCAGTTACGCTGTGATCTTTACTTCTATTATTTGGAGCAAATATGACCACTATTGCAGATAAGCCTGATTACTCGCTTTACTCAAATGCATTTGGTTATTTAAGACAACCACTGGATTTTAAACCGCTTGAAAGCGATGCTGATGTGGTGGTTTTGGGCTTGCCGTTTGATATGGCCACTACAGGTCGCTCGGGTGGTCGCATGGGACCTGGCGCTATTCGTCAGGCGTCGGTGAATCTGGCCTGGGAAGAGTGCCGCTGGCCATGGGATTTTAAGTTGTCCGATCACCTAAAAATGGTCGATGCCGGCGATCTCGTATACGACTGTGGCGATGCAGCCGATTTCACCCAGCGTGTCGAAGACTTTGCCACGGCGATCCTTGATTCTGGTAAGGCGCTGCTCAGTTTTGGTGGTGACCATTTTGTGACCCTGCCGCTGCTGCGTGCTCACTATAAGAAACATGGCAAGATGGCGCTGCTGCATTTCGATGCGCACACAGATACCTATAGCCAAGGCAGCAAGTACGACCATGGCACCATGTTCTTCCACGCGCCTAATGAAGGGATCATCGATGCCTCTCACTCAGTGCAGGTGGGGATCCGTACCGAATATGACAAGCCAAGCCATCTGTTCAAGGTTATCGATGCGGCCGCTGCCAATGAGCTAAGCGCGGATGAGATTGTTGCCCAGATTAAAGACCGTGTCGGCGATATGCCATTGTATGTCACCTTTGATATCGACTGTTTGGATCCTGCTTTTGCACCTGGCACGGGCACTCCTGTTTGTGGTGGTCTCACCAGCGACAAGGCGATGAAGATCATCCGTGGTCTGCGTGGCATGAATGTAGTGGGCATGGACGTCGTCGAAGTGGCCCCCGCCTATGACAGCGCCGAAATTACGGCCCTTGCGGGTGCAACCTTAGGGCTAGAGATGCTGCACGTATGGGCCTGCGCACATAAGAAGTAAGCTAAATCAGGACGGGTAAGGAAGCAGATGTCGAACTTAAGTGATATTAGACGTGAGTACACCTTGGGTGGGCTGCATCGAGAAGAACTGCCGGATAACCCTATGGTCTTGTTCGAGAAGTGGATAGAGCAGATTAGGGATTCCAAGATCCTGCCGGATCCTACCGCCATGTCGGTAGCGACTGTCGACGCCGATGGTCAGCCGTTTCAGCGCATCGTGTTGTTAAAACGCTTCGATGACGAGGGGTTTGTGTTTTTTACCAACCTTGCTAGTCGTAAGTCGGAGCAGATTGCGCAGAATAACAAGGTGAGCTTGCTGTTTCCCTGGCATGCTCTGGAGCGTCAGGTTGCGGTGACAGGGGTTGCGGAGCAGCTCTCGACTGCAGAGGTGCTCAAGTACTTCGTGACGCGTCCTAAAGAGAGTCAGATTGCCGCCTGGGTATCTAAACAGTCCAGCAAGATATCAGCCCGTCAGGCATTGGAGAGTAAGTTTGCCGAGATGAAGGCTAAATTTAGCCAGGGCGAAGTACCACTACCTAAGTTCTGGGGTGGCTATCGGGTGCGTCCTAGCAGCATAGAGTTTTGGCAAGGCGGCGAATATCGTCTGCATGATCGTTTCCTCTATACCCGTAAAGATTCAAGCGGTAAAGAAAACGGCTGGGATATCGACCGACTGGCGCCCTAAGCGTTCCGATATCAAAGTGTTTGAGCTATAAAAAACCACCGCAATGCGGTGGTTTTTTTGTGTCGTAGCGACGGCTGTTACCATTTCTTCTTCGGCTGGAACAGTACGTCGATATCATCCTCGTCACTCTTCTGCTGCGGCGCGTTAGGTTGCGCCATCTCCTGGGCGCCCATGATCTCATCGAGCAGTAATTTGGCTTCGTCCACTTTATTGGTGATAAAAGGATCGTTTGGCGTCAGCGCCTTGATCGTGTGCAGCGTGGCTAACGCCTTAGTGACCATCTGTTTAGAGGAACCATATTGTTTCATAAAACAGGCGCTGCGGGCGCGGGAAAGCATGGAATCGACATTAATTCTCAGCTGCAGGTTATCGACGCGAGCTTCTTCTTGAGCAAAAATGTTCGGGTCAACTTTGCCCTTATTGTGCTCGGCGCGCAATATCGCCTTGAGCTTCTTAAGTACTTTGACTAAATCTAAGATCTGCTTATCGGTATCCGGCAGGCGAAAACCTTCGATGGCGGGTGTCTGTTTTTGAGCGTTTTGTAAGTTTTCAATCTGACCACTGAGATCTGTGAGTCGACGTTTGTAATCGTTAGCTTGAGGGCCACCGAGAGAGACTGACAAGGTCAACGCTTCTTGTACACGCTTATAGAGGATCAGAACCAGATTGGTAGAGCAGGGGAACATGCCTGTGCATGAAAGCACGTTCTCGGTTTCGTCGATAATGGCTCTCTGTCTGGCTAATTCAGTTCTGCGTTCGGCTTCGGCGCGTTCTTTTTGTTGTTGGATCACATTGATGCCAATAACCAGTAGCAGCAACGCACCAATGAGGATCAGAACCAAAGTAAATATCATAGAGCTACCATTCTTTTTGTAATTCCATTAATGCTACTATAAATCAATACGCTAGCATAGTTATCTTAGACTAGCTTTATCTTAATGTCGTGTGATTCATCTCACCTCTATGCTATATTCCCCTTTGATTTAATTTTATGCCTGTACTATAACTAATTCTTATACATAACTATTATGTTAGCGTACTGAATTCTGGCTGTGACTCCCTTGGAGAAGCCGGCCTTTGCAAAGGATAGACGATGAAGCTGCAACAACTCAGATATATTGCCGAAGTGGTTAACCACAACCTTAATGTATCGGCGACAGCAGAGAACCTTTACACCTCTCAGCCTGGGATTAGTAAACAGGTGCGGATGTTAGAAGATGAGTTGGGAATTCAGATCTTTGGCCGCAGTGGTAAGCATCTTACCCATGTGACTCCTGCCGGTCAGCAGGTGATCAATATCGCCAATGATATTCTGGGTAAGGTAGAAAGTATTAAAAAGGTCGCGGAAGAGTATACCAAGCCGGATCAGGGGGAGTTGAATATTGCTACCACAGATACCCAGGCCCGTTATGCGCTGCCCAGTATTATCCGTGCCTTTATTGACCGTTATCCTAAGGTTAATCTGCATATGCACCAGGGCACACCCTCTCAGATTAGCGAGTTAGCGGCACGTGGTGACGCGGACTTTGCCATTGCCACTGAGGGGATGCACCTCTATTCCGATCTGATCATGCTGCCTTGTTATCACTGGAACCGCTCAATTGTGGTGACCAAAGATCACCCGCTGGCGTCACGTACTCAGATAAGCATTGAAGACCTCGGTCGTTTCCCCTTGGTGACCTATGTCTTTGGTTTCGACAGAGAGTCTGAAATTGAAAAGGCCTTTAACCGCGCTGGTATCGACCCTCGCGTGGTATTTACCGCCACCAGTGCCGATGTGTTAAAAACCTATGTCAGACTAGGATTAGGTGTGGGGGTTATCGCCTCGATGGCGGTCGACCCTGTGATTGATAAAGATTTGGTGGCCATAGATGCCAGCCATCTGTTTGCCCATAGCACGACCAAGATAGGCTTTAGGAAGGGCAACTTCTTACGTAACTATATGTATGAGTTTATCGAGCACTTTGCGCCGCATCTGACCAAAGAGGTTGTAGAAAAAGCGGTGGCGCTCAGAGATCCACAACTGATTGAGAATCTTTTTGCGGATGTGGAACTGCCCATACGCTAACAAGCTGTAGTTGTCCCATAAAAAAACTCGCCTTAAGGCGAGTTTTTCTTTAAGCAGTGGATTAACACTCTACGATATTTACCGCGAGTCCGCCTTTGGCGGTTTCCTTGTATTTACTGCGCATATCTTTACCCGTATCCATCATGGTCTTAATCACCTTATCGAGTGAGACCTTGTGGTTACCGTCGCCGCGCATCGCCAGGCGTGAGGCGTTAATGGCCTTGACCGCGCCCATGGCGTTGCGTTCGATACAAGGCACCTGCACTAAGCCACCGACAGGATCACAGGTCAGACCCAGATTGTGCTCCATACCGATCTCGGCAGCGTTTTCCACATGTTCTACCGTGCCGCCCATGATCTCTGTAAGCGCTGCAGCGGCCATAGAACAAGCTACACCGACTTCACCCTGGCAGCCTACCTCGGCGCCTGAAATGGAAGCATTCTTCTTATAGAGAATACCGATGGCAGCAGCGGTCAGCAGGTACTGACAGCAGATATCCACATCCACCTCTTGAACAAAGGTGTCATAGTAACAAAGTACGGCAGGGATGATGCCCGCAGCACCATTGGTTGGCGCGGTTACTACGCGATCGCCTGCGGCATTTTGCTCGTTTACCGCTAGCGCAAACAGATCGACCCAGTCCATGGCAGTAAGAGGATCGACGACAGTCTTGCTCTCAGCCTTGAGGCGACGATAAAGCGCTGGCGCTCTGCGTCTGAGTTTAAGACCACCTGGGAGTATGCCCTCTTTTTGGTAGCCACGTTCGACACAGCTCTTCATGGTTTGCCATATGGTCAACAGGCGCTCTTTCACCTCTTTTTCGCTGGCGATGGACAGTTCGTTTTCCATCATCAGCGCAGAGATGCTCAGGCCGTTTTCGACACACATGTCGAGAAGCTCGGCAGCACTGTTAAAGTCATAGGGCGCTGCTTCGATGGGCGAGGCGGGGGAGGCGTCTTGAGCGAGAATCTCATCTTCATCTAAGATGAAGCCGCCGCCTACCGAGTAGTAGGTGCGCTGATAGATGCAGTTGCCTTTTGCATAGGCGTATAGGGTCATGGCGTTGGCATGGGCCGGTAGGCTCTTGCGTCTGTGATAGGTAATACCATCTTCACGACTAAAGCGTACCACCTTGTTATTGGGCATGGTTAAGGTTTGGCTGTCGTGTACCTGTGCCAGGGTAGCATCGATTTTGTCTGTATCGACGGTTTCGGGGGCTTCGCCCATGAGGCCGAGGATCACGGCTTTACCTGTGCCGTGGCCTTTACCTGTTTGCCCTAGGGAGCCAAACAGCTCAGATCTCAGCTCATCTGTTTCTGCAAGGTGACCATGTTTCTCTAAATCTTGAATAAAGATATTCCCCGCTTTCATGGGGCCAACGGTATGGGAGCTTGAGGGACCGATACCAATTTTAAACATGTCAAAAACGCTAATCATTATAAAACCCTGTCGTATTCATTATTTTCGTTATTCAGTCTCAGTGATTTTAGGCTAAATAAATTATTCATGCCCAAGGGGCGTCAATATTGCCCTGTTGTGCTAATCTTGCGAGCACATTAAGATTATCAATTATTAAGTATCCCATACTTTAGTCGCAGCTTTCGCATTAGTTTTTTTTAGGAATTACTTTCGCATTAGGCATACTATTGCTAATGAGTTTGTCTCTTGATTCATGAGTGAGATAAAGGCTGCTTTATCAAATTTATACAAAGACTTATGTCATCTAGTTATTCAACTTGTTTTTTACTAAAGTTTGATTATTAAGCTTGTTTAACAGTTTTTTTAGGGGGAGTTTTGAGTTATTTAATGATGGATTTGTTATCCACTCAAATGAATGAGCTGGAGAGCCGCCAACTTATGCACCCTATGGTGGGCGGCGTCATCTTGTTTTCCCGCAATTATCAGGATCGCCAGCAGCTTTGTGAGCTGGTGGCTTCAATGCGTGCCGTGCGCCCTGAACTCCTCATTGCCGTGGATCACGAAGGGGGTCGGGTTCAGCGCTTTATTGATGGTTTTAGCAAGATCCCAGCGATGGGGGATATCTTACCGGCTGCAAAACAGGATATGACCTTGGCGAAGGCGTGGGCTACCGAGCTGGGTTTTCTGATGGCTGTGGAGCTATTGAGCTGTGATATCGATTTGAGTTTTGCTCCTGTGCTGGATCTGAACGGTATCAGCCAGGTGATCGGTAAGCGCGCCTTTAGCGATAAGCCCGATGAGGTTATTGTGCTGGCCGATGCCTTTATTCAGGGAATGGCCGATGCTGGAATGGCCGCGGTCGGGAAACATTTCCCCGGCCACGGTAGTGTGGCGGCCGATTCACATATCGCCAAGCCAGTTGATGAGCGTAGTGAAGATGAGATCCGCGCCTTGGACATGAAGCCATTTAAACAATTGATGGCTAAGCAGCGCCTGCAAGGGCTTATGCCGGCTCATGTTATCTATCCTAAGGTGGATAACAATCCGGCAGGTTTCTCTGCCTATTGGCTAAAGCAGGTGTTAAGGGAAGAGCTCAAGTTTGATGGCGTGATCTTCTCTGATGATCTGGGTATGAAAGGCGCAGGTGTTGTTGGCGGCTATCCCGAGCGTGCAAAGGCGGCCATTGAGGCCGGATGTGACATGATTTTGCTTTGTAACGATAGTGAAGGCGTCAATCAGCTGCTTACCTCTTTTACCTGGCCGGAGCAGGGCCCGCAAGTACCGGCGCGTAAACTCTTGGCTAATAGCACTCAGGTGGCCAAGGCGCTTGAGGATGAATCTCGCTATCTTGAGGCAAGAAGGATAGCAGAGCAGATTTGTATGGGCTAAATTTGATGTAGCGCAACAACAGCTTGTGATGAGTTAGCTAAAGTTAATATTCACTCTTTATCAGCAGGTAACAGGATGATCCTCTATTTCCATGGTTTTGATGCCACCAGTCCAGGTAATCATGAAAAAATGCGCCAGTTGCAGTTTGTCGATCCCGATGTGCGTCTGGTCAGTTACAGCACGCTTCATCCCAAGCATGATATGCAATATCTGCTTAATGAGGTGAGTCGTCAATTGAAACAGAGTGATGACCCAGCGCCACTGGCAATTGGCGTCGGCCTTGGAGGCTACTGGGCAGAGCGTATAGGATTTTTGAATGGTCTTAAGACAGTGATGATAAATCCTAATCTACATCCGGAAGACAATATGGTGGGAAAAATTGACAGGCCTGAGGAATATGCGGATATCGCCAGCAAGTGTGTCAGCCAGTTCAGAGAGAAGCACAAGGGACGCGGCATGTGTATCCTATCCCGTCAGGATGAGGTGCATGACAACGAGGCGGTTGCCGATGCGTTGACCCCGTTTTATCCCATAGTATGGGATGAAGAGCAGTTACATAAGTTTCCTTCCTTGTCTGCGCACCTGACTGAGATTAAAGCCTTTAAAGAGCAGCAGTAAACTAAACCTATTGAAATGGGAGCCTGATGGCTCCTTTTTTATGGGCGTCATTTAGACCTTTTAATGGGGATTTCTGCTGCTAGTGACAGATTGCTAGCGACTTATGAGGAAGCTTGAGTAAGGTTTAGTTGATTATTCTGTGTTCAGATGACAGCGCAATCGTATGTAATAGTCATTTCTTGCCATTCAAATCTAGCATCACTTATCCATTTTATGATACAACATGATACATATTGTTACATGATGGTCTTAAAGACCTTTTCCCAGTTTGCGTATGTCGCCCGATGCAGCTAACCACTTTATTAGTTAGCTGTTTTTTTTGTCTGTTTTTTGCCCATCCCACCAGATTGGGTTATCTTCAAAGGGTTAGATGATAAGAAGAATGAGGCGCAGATGAAGCGGGTATTATTGACAATATCGGGAAAGGTTCAGGGCGTGTGTTTTAGGCGCTACAGTCAGCTTAAGGCAAATGAGCTGGGGCTGACAGGTTATGCGAAAAATCTTGAAGATGGCCGTGTGATGATTTTATTGCAAGGTGGTGGCTCGGCGGTAGATCGTTTTATTGCCTGGAGTGAGCAGGGCTCGCCTCAGTCTGTAGTAGACAATGTGTTAGTCGAAGAAGATGAGGCTGACGAGATCTACCTCGATTTTTCTGTCTATTGACGCAAGTTCGCCGCTAAGGTGTTCTCACTTACTGGTATTTCTTCAGGGTTTACACCAAAGCACTAAGCGATGCTCGAATTGATGCTTAACACCATTGCTATTATGACGTGAGCATAATGGCAGCTATCTGGAAGCGCGGTGGTTAATGGTGTTGGTCGAAGAAATCGAGGAAGATGAGATCGACCTCGATTTTTCTCTCTATGAGTTAGCTTTGTGAATATCAGCCTAGCTTTGTACTAAAGCGAGCCAGATTCGCTGGGCTGCTCCATCTTTCTGATCTGTAAAATCATTCCCATGTTCGGATGATCAAAGTAGTGTATTTCATCACTCTTCACCCGCTTGTTTTGCGTCATATAGATACTGTGCAAATAGGGGACCTGGAGCATTGCTGTCTCATCAGCCAATTGTGGCTGACGTTTGCTCCCTTCTCTATGGAGTGTTAAACCAGTTTCCACATAAAGATAGTGATTCAGATAGATATTGAGCGTGCCATCGAGTGCCCAGATAGGCTCTGCTTGTTTGTCGTCGAAATTTAGATCGAAGTTAAACTGTGGAATCGCTTCATTTTGTGACGCTTGAGTCCCATTGGTGGCAAAGCCGCTCTCATTAAAGCGATCTGAGTAATCTTCTCCAGCAAAGAGGCGCACAGGTTTGGCTTGATGGCGCGGCAACATAGATTGTTGCCAGGTCATATGTAGCAACCCCTTGTGGCCCGCTTCTCGTTTTAGGGTGGCTATCATGTCGCCAAACTGTGACTGAGAATCGGCCAGTAATACTGTGCCAGCACCTGGTGTCGCATATTGTGGCGTCGCTGCGCCTATGGTAACGGGAATGCTGCTTGGATGGGTGACCTGTGCCTGTTGCAACTGTTTGTCGCACGCATCAGGTGTTTCTAACCATTGCTGGGCACTACAACCTTCCAATCCCAAACTTGCCCCTGTGATATCGGTAGCAAACAGGGGGGAGATCATGTCGATGGGTTGACGAGTATGGCGGCTCGTCGGTGCTGACAAGGTTTCTTCCAGCTGGCTTCCCTGACGCTCAAACAGGTAGACTTCCACTTCAAACCAACGCTCTGCGTCTGCCCAAGTTGGAAAAGACAGTGAGGTGAGGGTGGTTACCAATAAAAGACTCTTTTTAAGCACGCGGTTCTCCAAGGCGATGTTGCATTAGTTGAGAGATGATCAGCGACAAGAGGTCTAGCCTATCCTTATCTGTCTCTGTCGGCATCAGGAATTTTAACTTACTTGGGCCGTCCATACGATAATTTTGTGGCTGGCTCTGTAATAAGCCGATAATAAAGCCAGGATCGACGCAGTGATCATCATTAAACTCCAGGCTACCGCCTTTGGCGTGCATCTCGATCTTGGCAATGCCAAGAGCCGTGGCCTGATGTTTAAACAGGGAGATCTCAAGCAAGTTCTTGGTGGCTTGCGGCAGTAGGCCGAAACGGTCAATTAACTCCACTTTGAGTTCGTCCAGCGCCTGAGAGCTACTGCAATTGGCGATACGTTTATAAAGAGATAAGCGTATATTCACATCGCCCACATAATCTTCCGGCAGCAAGGCGGGGATGCGCAGGTCGATTTCACACTGGCCCCTTAACATTTGATCCAGCGAGGGCTCTTTGCCTTCTTTAAGGGACTTCACCGCATCTTCGAGCATCTCCATATAGAGCGTAAAGCCGATCTTAGAGATGTGGCCGCTCTGCTCGTCGCCAAGAAGTTCACCGGCGCCCCGTATCTCAAGATCTTGGGTGGCCAGCATAAAGCCCGCGCCGAGATCTTCAAGGGCACCAATGGCCTCAAGTCGCTTAATGGCATCCTTGGTCATCCGCTTAGGATGAGGCGTCATCAGATAGGCGTAGGCCTGATGGTGCGAGCGACCTACGCGGCCCCTAAGCTGATGCAACTGAGCCAGGCCGAAGTTGTCGGCCCGCTCGATAACAATAGTGTTGGCCGTTGGCACATCGATACCGGTTTCTATGATGGTGGTGCAGACCAACACATTGTATTTCTGGTGATAGAAGTCTGACATCACCTTTTCCAGATCGCGTTCGCGCATCTGACCATGGGCGGTGATCACTCGCGCCTCGGGTAGCAAAGCCTCAATTTCACGGGCGCGTTTCTCTATGGTCTCGACGCTGTTGTGCAAAAAGTAAACCTGGCCGCCCCTTAAGATTTCACGCAATAAAGCTTCGCGCACCGTGGCATCGTCATATTCGCGCACAAAGGTTTTGACCGCCAGACGTTTGGCTGGTGGCGTGGCGATTATGGAGAGATCTCGCATCCCAGACATCGCCATGTTGAGGGTTCTCGGGATAGGCGTGGCGGTCAGGGTGAGAATGTCGATATTGGCGCGCAGCGCCTTGATCTTCTCTTTCTGGCGTACGCCGAATCTGTGTTCTTCATCGATGATCAATAGGCCGAGATTTTCAAATTTAGCCTCAGACTGCAGCAACTTATGGGTGCCGATCACAATATCGACTTGACCAAGTTCTAATTGCTTGAGAACGGTTTGCTGCTCTTTAGCGGTCTTAAAGCGAGACATCACCTCAATTTTAATTGGCCAGTCAGCAAACCTGTCTTTGAAGTTTTCATAGTGCTGTTGCGCGAGCAAGGTAGTGGGGACGAGTATCGCTACCTGTTTACCGTCATTGACCGCCACAAAGGCGGCGCGCATGGCGACCTCTGTCTTACCAAATCCCACATCGCCACACACAAGTCTGTCCATCGAGATGGGGTTGCACATGTCGGTGAGGACGGCATCTATGGCGGTTTCCTGATCCACGGTTTCTTCAAATGGGAAGCTGCCGGCAAATTGAGCATACTCTTCGCGATCCAGTCGGCAGGCTTCACCTGGACGAGCCTGACGTCTGGCATAGACATCCAGCAGTTCAGCCGCAACGTCGCGGATCTTCTCTATTGCCTTACGCTTGGCCTTAGTCCAGCTTTCATTGCCTAGTTTATTGAGCTGGGGCGCATCATCTGCGCCTATGCTGTATTGGCTGATCAGGTTGAGCGAGGCGACAGGTACATAGAGCTTGTCACCACCGGCATATTCTAATTTAAGGTATTCGGCGACCAAGCCGCCTGTGTCCAAGGTTTCCAGGCCCTGATAGAGCGCGACGCCGTGATCCAGATGGACGATAGGCTGACCCACCTTTAGCTCGGCCAGATCCTTAATGAGCGCATCTTGGCTAACTTGACGTTGTTTATCGCGACGTCGCTGCTGGGCGATGCGCTGACCAAACAGCTCAGTCTCACAAATCAGCGCCCAGTGAGGGCCTTTCTTGGGGTGATAGATGGCGCCCTGCGCCAGCGGCGCGACAATCAAACCAAATGGCTGTGGCTGCTGGGCAAAGGTATCTATGTGATCCAAAAGGACTGGTTTTATTTCAATCTTGGCCAGTAGATCTAGTAGCGCTTCGCGTCGACCTTCAGATTCCACGCAAAACAATATCGGCGTGCCGCTGTCGGCAAATGTTTTCAGGGCGAGCAGCGGCTGCTTTAATTTATGATTAGCGGCCACGTCAGGCAGGGCATCGAGCTTGGCCGGCACGCTGGTGCCCGCATAATCATTGCCTTTAATCAAAAAACGCGGCAGTTGCTTAAAGGCCTCGAAGACTTGCTCGGTGAGCAGATAGAGATCTTTAGGGGGCAGCAGTGGCCTTAAGGGATCGACTCGGCGATTTTCATAGCGCTGATGCACTTCCTGCTGGTGGCTCTTGGCGGCGCCCTCTAATTCGCCTATCTCCACCAACTGACAACCAGAGGGGAGGTAATCGAACAGGCTGGCGGTTTCATCAAAAAATAGCGGCAGATAACTCTCAATGCCCGCCGGCATCACCTTACGACTGACCATCTGATAGATGGACTCGGGTTCCTTGACGACCACCTCGAACTGGCGGCGATAGCGCTGACGGAATCCCTCTATAGCCTCGTCATGGGTGGGAAACTCCTTGGCCGGCAGTAGACGGATAGCATCGATTTCACCGCTGGAGCGCTGGGTTTCCGGATCGAACTGGCGGATAGACTCCACTTCATCGTCAAACAGCTCGATACGATAAGGGGTCTGGGATCCCATGGGAAAGAGGTCGATAATTGAGCCGCGAACGGCGAACTCACCATGTTCATAGACCTGTTCGACATGATGGTAGCCTGTGTTTATCAGTTTGCTACGAACGGCTTCTAAGGGATAGTTATCCCCCTTGCTAAGCAGCAGAACATTACCGGTTAAAAACGACTGCGGCGGCAATTTCACCATCAGGGTGCTCATCGGCACTATGACTAGGCTCTGAGTTGCACTGGGAATACGCGACAGAGTCTCTAAGCGCTGAGATACCAGATCCTGATGGGGTGAAAAGCTGTCATAGGGCAGGGTTTCTCGATCGGGAAAGAGCAACACAGGTATCGAACTTGGCGACAGCAGGTAGCTTAGCTCCGCCTCGAGTCTCAGGGCGCTAGGCGTGTCTGGCGTCACGACTAAGGTGAGACCGTCATGTTGCGCGCATAGCTTCGCCAGACTGATGGCCTGGGCGGCACCTGTCAGTTGGCTCAGGGTTTGGGGTGACTTAACCCCTTTGACTTTCGGTGGGGTGAGAACGGAAAAAGCATTCATGAAAACAGACTAAGGCCAAAAATCGACAATGATGCCCGTCATTGTAGAGACTTAGCCCCGCCAGTGCCAGTGAAAACTAACTCGGGTTCTGTTGTTGCTTTTTACGTTGTTGTAGTTGTTTTTGTTGAATATTCAGACTGGCCTTGACCAGTTGTTCAACGTCTTCATCGAGAATTTCAATAAAGGTTAACTCACAGTCAAAACCACTTTGTGTATCATCGCTCTCGCAGCGTGTGCACTGGGCGATGCAAAGCATGGATATTAAGGCTTCTTTGATGTGGAGGGTGACGCGATAGGCCCGCCCGGGTTCAAGCTGAGATGGACTTGTCAGATGTACGCCGCTGCCACCAAAATGTAAACCCGTACAGCGCTCGCCCTCATGGGGTTGCTGTTCCAGTATATGTTGTAATACCAAGTCGATTTTACGCGATTGCAGTTTAAGATAATCGACCACAATACGGGCGTCATCATCCAGATTTCTAAGCTGTAGCAGGCAATCGGATTCCATGGCCTTCACTTCGCTAATCAACTGCATCCCCAGTGGCAGCATGGCTTTTAGCTGGGCTTCGTTTGGCAGCGGTTGCTCCTCCGGCCAGGGCGATAGGTAAGCGGCGAACCTATGCGCGACGCTAAAATAGGAGTTTGATTGGCTGTTCAACGGATTGCCTCTTGTTTTTAGGGTGCCATTACCCCTATTATCGTGCGCATCTTAATGATTTATCAAGGCTCCGGCGTGAAGAGACCCTGCCAAACATGAATTTAGCGTTATCTTGGACCATAGGTTACCGATATTGGCGAGCACGTAAGGCTAACCCCTTTGCCTCTTTCATCACAGTGTTTGCGGTGTCGGGGATCTTGCTCGGTGTTGCTGCCTTGATCATTGTCAGCTCAGTGATGAATGGACTGGAAGGGCAGCTTAAGCAGCGTATTCTCGGTGCAGTGCCACAACTGACGGTGCACAGCGAACAGGCCTTAGAGAATTGGCAGGAGGTTGCCAATAGGCTGGTGGATGGTAAGCAGATATTGGCCATTAGCCCGAGCGTAGCGACTCAGGCGATGTTACAGGCGCCGACCAATATCAGTGCGGTGCAAATTTATGGTATCTACCCTGAGCTGGAAAAAGAAAATCTAGCGCGATTAAATAGTCACTTTAATGGTTCGCTCACTAGCTTAGAATCTGGCAAATATCGCATCGTAATCGGCGCCGAGTTGGCACGCCGTTTAGATGTCGCCATCGGCGATAAGCTGCGGGTGTTGAGCGGTGATGGCGTTGTCTACTCGCCACTTGGACCTGTGCCCAGTCAGCGTAATTTTTTGGTATCGGGCATATTCGAGATGGGCTCACAGGTCGATGCTAGCCTGGCTTATGTGCATCATGACGATGCACTGCGATTAATGCGCCAACCCCCTAAGGCGATTAAGTCATTACGTCTTTACTTAAACGATCCCTTTATGGCCAGCAAACTGGCTCCTCAGGTGAAGGCGGCTTTCGAGGCGGCTGGTGAGCCTGTTACTACCAGTGACTGGCGCGATAATTATGGTCATCTGTTTTCTGCCGTGAAGATGGAGAAGAACATGATGTCGCTCATGTTGAGTCTAATCATTGCCGTGGCCGCTTTTAATATCGTGTCGGCGCTGGTGATGATGGTGGTGGACAAAACCACAGATGTCGCCGTGCTAAAAACACAAGGGCTGACAACCTCCAGTATTATGGGGATCTTCATGATCCAGGGGTCACTCAATGCCGTTTTGGGGTTACTCGGTGGCTTAGTGATAGGTGTGCTGGCCACCGTGAATATCAACACGCTTTTTTCTATGTTTGGGATAGCTATTTTAGGGGCAGGGCAACGCCTGCCGGTGCAGTTGGAGTTAGGTCAGCTCTCTTTTATCGTTCTCGGCACCTTAGCTATCACTTTTTTGGCAACCGTTTATCCCGCGCTGCGGGCGGCAAGTGTACAACCGGCCACAGCTTTAAGGTATGAGTGATCTATGACGCAACCAGAAAAATCTTTGTTACTTCAAGTCAGTAACGTCAGCAAGCGCTATCACGAGGGTAGCATAGATACTCAAGTGCTAAACGGCGTGAACCTAAGCATCTATCGGGGCGAGCAGATAGCCATAGTGGGGAGTTCGGGTTCGGGCAAGAGTACCTTGCTGCATATTATGGGCACACTGGACAAACCCAGTAGCGGTCAGGTGCTATTCGATGGTGAAGATCTATATCAGCTAACGCCTTCACGTCAGGCCGCCATACGTAATCAGGAACTGGGATTTATCTACCAGTTTCATCATCTGTTACCTGAATTTACCGCTCTTGAGAATGTGGCCATGCCAGGACTCATTCAGCAGCGACCACGTCAAGAAGTGGAGCAACAGGCGACCGAACTGCTAACCCGTGTGGGATTGGCTCACAGGCTCAATCATACGCCGGCAGAGATGTCAGGCGGTGAGCGACAACGTACTGCCATTGCCCGCGCCTTGATCAATCGCCCTAAACTTGTGCTGGCCGATGAACCTACAGGTAACCTTGACGCTGCCAGTGGTGATACCGTTTATGAGCTGATTCGAGAATTAGGCAGTCAGTTGGGTACGGCATTTGTGGTGGTAACCCATGACCCTAAACTTGCCGAGCGCATGGATAGACAGCTTAAGATGCAAGATGGTGAGCTTGCCGCCTGGGAGATGGCATGAGACAGCATCTTGCCTTCTGGGTAGGCTGGCGCTTCTATATGGCGCGTCAGTCGAATCGATTTATCAGCTTTATCTCCTTTGCTTCGACGGCGGGGATTGCCCTAGGCGTTGCTGTATTGATCACAGTGCTATCGGCCATGAATGGCTTTGAGCAGGAACTTGAGCAGCGTTTACTGGGCGTGGTGCCCCATGGTGAGTTAATTGGGGTGAACGAGCCGCTACATGATTGGACACAAATTGCCAAGGATGCACAACAGATCCCGGGAATCGTCGCAACGGCGCCATTTGTGCGCCTGCAGGGGTTAATTCAAAAGCCTGGTGGCTTTCAAGGGTTGACTGTCATTGGGATTTCGCCGGAGTTGGAGGCTAAGGTCTCCACTATCGCCGATTTTATGCCAAGCGACGCCTGGCAGGCTCTAGGCGAATCCACCAATAATATCGTGTTGGGTAAAGGGCTTGCCAAGGCGTTAGATCTTTCTCTTGGTAGCACCTTGAGCCTCTACACGCCCAATTTTGCGACGAAAAAAGAGGGCGGTTCTCGAATCGGTTCGGCCAAGAGTCATCAATTTAAGGTGGTGGGGATCTTTGAGCAGGGGGGAGAGTTAGATCTCACCACGGCTTACATTCCTATGGCCTACGGGGCAGAGCTCCTTGGGATTGATGAGGGAGTGAGTGGCGTACGTATTAAGGTCGATGATGTGTTTGCGGCGCCAAGATTGATCCGCTCATTAGGTTATAGCCAACAGCAATATATGTACCTGTCTGACTGGACCCGAACCCAGGGACATCTCTACCAGGACATTCAATTGGTTCGAGCCGTGATGTATTTAGTTTTGGCGTTAGTGATCGCCGTGGCTTGCTTTAATATTGTGTCGACCTTAGTGATGGCGGTACGTGACAAACAGTCTGAAATCGCTATCTTGCTCACTATGGGCATGGCAAAAGCGACCATCATGGGGATCTTCGTGGTGCAAGGGGCGCTCAACGGCATCTTAGGTTGTCTTATTGGGGCAAGCTTAGGCATCACCCTGGCGCTGAATTTGAGTACCATAGCCAGCGCGATAGAGCAGGTATTGGGCGTGCAGTTATTGTCGGCCGATGTCTATTTTATCGACTTTCTTCCCTCACAACTGTTGTTACAGGACGTGTTACTGGTGATCGGTTTAGCGCTGTTGATGAGCCTGTTGGCCACTCTTTATCCCGCATGGAAGGCAAGCCGCATTCATCCGGCGCAGGCTCTGGCCGGACGTTAAGCCAATCGATTTTCTCGGTAGGCGCGTTTCTGCTGATACATGCGCCTGTCAGCATCGGAGAGTAACTCTTTGATATCGGCATTTTGCCCCTTGTAGATGGCATAGCCTATGCTGAGCGATGGCGTGAGATGATGAGCTTGCCAGCTAAAAGGCTGTGACTCAATTGAAGCAGTGATCTGGTTCATTATCGATTCGATCGCCTGCTCATCATTAAGATCATAGAGTAAGACTAAAAACTCATCGCCGCCAAATCTGGCGACGGTCCCTTTTATCCCTACCTCTGCCACGAGACGACTGGCGATATATTTCAGTAGTTCATCACCCGCTTCGTGGCCTAAGTCGTCATTAACCCTTTTGAAGTCATTAAGATCGATATTGAGCAGCGTAAATTGGGGCTGATTCTGCTTGTTAATCAGCTGGTCAAGTTCAGTGATAATGAAACGGCGGTTGGGGAGGTGGGTCAGCTCGTCATGTAACGCCGCTTTATGGGTACTTTGATAAGTGCGAAATAGAAATATGCTCACGAGATACAGAATAAAGGCAGCAACAGCCCCGACACTGATGACACTCATTCGCAGTTTGGTGATTTCCGCCATATTTTCGATACGGAGTTTTGCCGCCATACTCCAGGTGCCACTGGGAAGCTTCACCGGGTAGACCACATCAGGTTTGTCAAAGATGCTTGGGTCGCCATAGAAGACCTCTTCGGCTTCATTTGCCGTGATCTGTTTTTTGATGGCAATATCGCCACCCTGAAATTGAGTGATGCCAGTGTCATGAAGTAGCTGGTTGTAATTCATGACGACGCTCACGCCGCCCCAGTATTGGTTATTTATGGGGTAATCAGCAAAAATAGGGTAACGGGCAATTAGGCCTAATCCTCCCTGAACCAAATTCACCGGCCCTGCGATAAACACAGACTGTTGTGCTTTAGCGAGTAGCACGGTTTTTAGTTGTGCCGGTTGGGTTCTGAAATCGAAACCCAAAGCGGCCTCGTTGCCTTCAAGCGGATACACTAAGGAGATGACGTTATTGGGGGCAATGGCTACGCTTCTCACGTACTGGGCCTTACCTAGCAGTTTACCTGCGATGACATCCCAGTTTGTCATTGCAAACTCAGGATCTATGGTGACGACGGTGGCGAGACTGTCTGCCAGATAGGTATCTTTATAGATGGTCGCTTCAAAATTAAAGCGGATTAGAGCCAGATTTTTACGTAAATTCTCTTCTGCTTGTTGAATCTCATTATCCACAAAATATTTTGCCAGCGCAGTGATGGTCAATATGGTGGCGATCAGGAAGAGAAAGGAGAATAGAGAAAAGATCGCAATATGTTTTCTATTTGAACCTAAGTACATGGCCTACCTGCATTTTTTTTGATTATCTTTAACAAGTAATGTCATTCAAGGCATGTCGTCGAGCAGAAGAAATGTATTATTTATGTAAATGACTTGTTTATTCTAACTTAAGTTTACGCCAGAAGCTAAGTTTGAATGTCAAAGCAGGAAGTTGCAGCGTGTTTTGTTTTATCTGCTACAAATGCCAAAGCAGACCTTAGTGTCATCTCCTGCTTGCTTCATCCTTGATGTGTCTCAATTTCGTTGGCGGTGAATCAATACATTGCTTGGTCGCAGTGGCAGCGCAAAAGTTGCCGATGTCAGCAGGGATTATTTAGGACGATTTTTCCATTTAAACAGAATGGAGTATTTCCACAGGTTGTGGACGATAAAGTAGCCCAAGGCAGCAAAGATAAGTCCTAGTACTATGCAGCCAAGCAGGAAGGGGGGGCCTATGGTAAAGAGTGAAGATTCTATCCACTGCCAGCTGGCTTCAAACACGAATTCTTGGGGGGGATGATGCAGGAGCTTTGCGCCAAGGAGGTAAGCGGCGTAAAACATAAACGGCATGGTTATAGGATTAGTTATCCAAACCAGCACGACAGCTAGAGGTAAATTACAGTTAAACAAAATAGCAAGGGCGGCGGCTAACACCATCTGAAATGGCATGGGGATCCAGGCTACAAACAGTCCTACCGCAAAGGCTAGCGGCGCGGAGCGTCGATTCAGTGCCCAAAGATTGGGTTTATGAAGCAGCTTACCAAACATCTGTAAATGCTTATGGTTTTGCAGCGTTTCAGGCTTGGGCATATAACGCTGAATGAATTTTTTTGGCATAGCTTAGTATTGCAGTCTTAAATTATTCATTATGAATCGATTTATGTTTGGCTATTGCGCCACGCTCATTTCAGCGCTGCTCTGGCCATCTCTGTTAACCTATTCCTTGGCATGTATAGCACTCTTACTCGCTTTCATCATGCTTAAATGGTCTAAGCTACTGGCCGGAAGCCTGTTGGCCTTGGCTTGGATGAGCCTATTTTGTCACCAACTTTTGCTATTAACGCCTGATAACACAAGCAAACGGCCATCAGTAAGGGGCGAAATCATATCACTAGTTTATCGAAACGGCGACTGGATTAATCTGGATATTCGCCTCTTATCTGACTATCCCATTAATTTCCCGAGTAAATATTTACGATTGCGTTGGCAAACCGAACAAAAAGTCGCCATTGGTGAGGTGTGGCAGTTCACGCTGGCCCCTAAATCGATTACCAGTGTGCTTAATCAGGGAGGCTTTAATCAACAAGCGTTTCTGTTGTCAAAGCATATTATTGGCAAGGGCAATGTGCAGTCAGCCAGGCGTTTATCTGAATCCAAGGGAGTCAGGGCTCATTTGATCACCCAACTACAACAGGCGGTGACGGGCAAGGATAATGGCGATCTCATCCGAGCCTTGATGTTAGGCGATAAGCAAGGGATCACTAAGGAGCACTGGCAGGGATTGAGGCAAACGGGTACTGGTCATCTGGTGACTATCTCTGGTTTGCACCTGTCGGTTCTGGCACTGTGGGTGATGGGATTGAGCGGCTACCTGTTGGCGCGTCAACGCCCCAGTATCGGCCTGTCTAACCGCCAATTCAGCGCCTTGCTGGCGCTTTGCTGCTGTATGCTTTTTGCCTATCTTGCTGGGCTGGGACTGCCAACCCAGCGGGCACTGATCATGTTGTTCATGGTGATTGTTCTGGGTTTATTAAAACGTTACGCCTCGGTGTTTGAACGTTTGTTGTGGGCGCTTTTTGTGGTGTTGCTACTGGATCCCGTCAGTATTCTTAGCGCCGGTTTGTGGCTCTCGTTCGGCGCGCTGGCGTTGATCCTTTATATGACCCAGCGGATACCATCGGTGCCCAAAAACATGTCGCTTAGCGGGCATATCAGGCAGCGCATCAGCGCACTGTGGCAAATTCAGTGGCGGTTAAGCATTATGCTTGGCCTGTTACAGGCGCTGTTATTTGGCGGCTTTGCGCCTTATGGTGTGCTTTACAATTTAGTGTTTGTACCTTGGTTTAGCCTTGTAGTGATCCCACTGACTTTTGTTTCTATGATGTGTTGGGCCTTAGCTGAGCGCTTAGGTCTTAGCCTGTCGTTGCCGCTTAGCTTACTCGATTGGGCCATTGCGCCCCTGACGAGCAGTTTTAATCTGCTGCCATCTCTACCACTGCACTGGCTGCCGGCCGCCTCAGCCTTACTTGCAGGCATGCTGTTTTTATGGGCGGCATTTGCGGTTTGGCGCTATGGGTCCAATCGCTGGCGTTGGTTGTCCCTGCCGCTAATTTTGCCTTTATGTCTTTATTGGCTTGTTCCACCAAGGCTGATTGAGAACAAGCATTGGCAGCTGCACCTTTTGGATGTGGGTCAGGGGTTAAGTTTGGTGATCGAGAAACAAAATAGGGCGTTTATCTATGATACCGGGGCGGCTTTTGGTGACCACTTTAGTTACGCAGAGCGGGTGATAGTGCCATTTTTACAGTATAAAGGCATTAGTGATGTCGATTATTTGGTGTTAAGCCATGGCGACAACGATCATGCTGGTGGCGCGCAATTTTTGCAGACTCAGTTTCCCAAGATGAGCTTGATAACCGATCTACCTTATCGTGGTGCTATCGACTGTCGCCCTAAACAGATAGCTTGGCAAGGATTGAATGTGCAGATACTTGGGCCGACTCAACCGGTGGCGGGTAACAACGGCTCCTGTGTGATGCGAATAGGCGACGGTACCCACCATGTCTTGCTCCCGGGTGACATAGAGCTAGAGGGGGAGCAAGCCTTACTTGGAATAAGTTTGCTAGATAGCGATATCTTGATTGCGCCGCATCATGGTAGTAACACCTCATCCAGCCAGGCCTTTATTAGCGCTGTGCAACCAAAAGTCGTCCTCTATGCGGCGGGATTCAACAATCGGTATGGTTTTCCAAAGCCGCATGTGGTGAGCCGCTACGCCGGAGCACAGGCCAAGCAATATAGCGTATCAGACAATGGCCAACTGACGATTAGCCTAGATGAGAGCGGTATTCGAGTCAGGGGCTATCGGCGGGATCTGGCGCCTTTTTGGTACAATCAACGCTTTGAATTTGGTGAGTTTGCTAATCCAGAGTAGAATACGCTTTTTTGCACCGACGATAGATCCTGAATGACAAATTCTTCGAAAAGTGAAGTGCGCAGCGTTTTCCTGAGACTGCTTACTTATTTTGTCCCGCTTAAAGGGGTGTTATTTCTGTCTGTGTTCGGCCTAGTGTTATATGGCTTGGTGGACGCAACGTTTATTTATTCAATCAAACCTTTTATCGATCAAGGGTTTGCTAGTAATGTGCCAGCAACCCCTGGATTGGTTGAAGGGGTCGATCTGGGCATGGGCGGCGGCTTTAACTCAGACAGTGACGTGTTAAAAACCGCACCATTTGTGGTGATAGGCTTGTTCACTTTACGTGGCTTAGCGAACTTTTTATCTACCTATGGTATCTCCTATATCAGTGCACGAATGATCATGGATATGCGTCAGCAGGTGTTTGAACATTACCTTAAACTGCCTGTTAGCTATATCGATGCAGAGAGCAGTGGTAAATTGATCTCCAGAGTAACCTTCGATACAGAGCAGATTGCCAGGGCATCAGGTAGCGCCTTGATCACCATAGTACGAGACGGTATTACCGTTATCGGTATGTTAGGTGTGATGTTCTACAACTCTTGGAAGCTTTCTTTGTGTATCCTGATTGTCGGGCCGCTTATTGGGCTGGTGATTGCTGTGGTCAGTCGGAAGTTTCGCAAAGTATCAAAGCAGATCCAGACCGCCATGGGTGGCGTGACTTCAGTTACTGAGCAGATGATCAAAGGGCACAAGAATGTGTTGGTATTTGGTGGACAGAAAACCGAATCTGAACGCTTTGCCAAGGTCAATGACGAAAACCGTTCACGCACCATGAAGCTAGCACTGGCTCAGGCGATCAGTCAGCCACTGGTGATGGTGATAGGCTCTTTTGCGTTGGCTTTCGTGCTATATGCCTCAAGTCTTGAGAGCATGCGCGTCGATCTCACTGCGGGTACTTTCGCTACTATCCTAGCGGCTATGCTCGCCATGTTGCAGCCAATCAAGAGCCTTACGCGGGTTAACGCCGAATTTCAGCGAGGTATCGCTGCGTGTAGCACTATCTTCGCCATTCTGGATACGCCGACAGAGGTAGACAAGGGTACCTTTGAAACTAAGCGAGTTGAGGGGCGCCTTTGCTTTGATAAGGTTAACTTCCGCTATGACAATCAAGAAGGCTTGGCACTTAAAGAGGTGGACTTTTGCGTGAACCCTGGGGAAACCCTGGCACTGGTTGGCCGCAGCGGTTCGGGGAAATCGACCATCGCCAGCCTGATCACCCGCTTCTATTCTGACCTTGAAAGTGGTGATATTCGCCTCGATGATGTCAGCCTTAGAGATTACAAGCTGGCCTCTTTGCGTCAGCAAGTGGCCATGGTTTCCCAGCAGGTCACCCTGATCAATGACACGATAGCCGCCAATATTGCTTACGCGTATCCCGGAGAGGTGACCGAGAAGCAGATCATTGACGCTGCTAAGCTTGCCAATGCTTGGGAGTTTATCAGTAATATGCCTGAGGGGATTCATACTCAGGTGGGTGAAAACGGCGTCATGTTATCGGGTGGACAGCGACAACGTATCGCCATTGCAAGAGCGATACTGCGCGACGCGCCGCTATTAATCCTCGACGAGGCAACATCGGCGCTGGATACCGAATCGGAAAAGGCTATTCAGACAGGTCTGGATAACCTGCGTCAGAATCGTACCTCCATCGTCATTGCTCACCGCTTGTCGACCATTGAAAATGCCGATCAGATCCTGGTCGTTGATCAGGGTAAGGTCGTTGAGCGAGGCACTCATAAAGAGTTGCTCGCGAAAGAGGGGATCTACTACAACCTTTATCAGATGCAGTTTGGTAGTTAATGCAGAATCTCGTTAATCGCCTATGGTACGACAGGCAGTTAGGCTTCCACTGGTTGCTTATCTGCCTCTTGTTGCCGCTTAGTGGTCTGTTTTATCTGATCACCAGTGTAAGAAGACGCCTGTTTGTATTAGGCGTGAAGCAAAGTCAGCAACTCCCTGTGCCTGTTATCGTTGTTGGTAACATCACAGTTGGGGGAAGCGGTAAAACACCAACCGTCATCTATCTTATTGAGCTGCTGCGCCGTCATGGCTATCACCCCGGGGTGATAAGTCGTGGTTATGGGGTTGAGTTCACCGGCACTAAGCAGGTGCTTGCTGGCATGTCAGCTTGTGAGGTAGGGGATGAGCCCGCCATGATAGTTGCGCGCACTCAGGTGCCTATGGTGATTGGCAGTAACCGGGTTGCGGCAGGGCGAGCACTGCTGGAGTGGCAAAAGGTCGATATCATCATCAGTGATGACGGTTTACAGCACTATGCCCTGCAAAGAGATATTGAGATCTTAGTGCTCGATGGCAAGCGTCGATTCGGTAATGGCTTGCTCTTGCCTGCCGGGCCGTTAAGAGAAGGACGCTGGCGTCAAAAGAGGGTAGACCTTACGCTAGTCAATGGGCAGAGCACACACTCGGATGAATTTACCATGGGTCTAGTGCCTGCGTCATGGCGCAATGTAGCAAATGGCATTGAGGCCGATATCGATTCAACGGCAGATGCGGTTGCTATGGCTGGAATTGGTAATCCCCAGCGTTTTTTCGATACCTTAGCCAGTATGGGAATTAATCCAGCTATCCAACATGCTTTTGATGATCATCAGGCCTATCGGCTCGAGGATGTTGAGGCCATTGCCCATGGCGCTAAGGTGTTGATGACAGAGAAAGATGCGGTTAAATGTCGCGATTTTGCAAAGTCTAACTGGTGGTATTTGCCGGTAGATGCCAAGATATCACCAGAGTTTGAACTGCAATTGCTTAGGCTGCTTGAGCAGCGAAAAGAAGTACAACAAGGAAAATAACATGGCGTTTGATAAGAAACTTTTAGAGATAGTAGCCTGCCCTGTGTGTAAGGGTAAGCTTGAGTATGACAAAGCTAATCAACAGCTTATCTGTAAGGCTGACCGTTTAGCCTATGCCATTAATGAAGGGATCCCTGTGCTGTTGGAAACCAAGGCAACACCTTGGACTGAAGAAGCTTAATCCTTTTATTGAGACGCGTGATGACAGGCGCGTCTCTTTCATTTTATCCCCCCAATTGCTCACAGAACCCACGTCCGTTGCCCCAAATATTGCTTTTGCCTCCGCCAGCACTGATAATCCCTGTTCATTTTTATCGGAGTACCTTGTGTGACTGTTACTAGCCTTCAAAGCGTGATTGAAAAATTGTTAGCGGAAAATCAAGGTGTACGAGTAGTCAGTTTCGAACATCAAGGACATAAATATTGGCTGAAGCAGGCTGAGCACCTAACTGGTGCCATGCGTTTGCTCAAGGCACAGCCCCACGCTTCGTTACAGCTTGAAATCGCCACCCTGGCTAAACTTGCACAACAAGGCGCTCCAGTGCCTGAATTGGTTGCAAGCGGTGAGGATTTTTTGGTGGTGGCCGATGTGGGGATGCCGGTGAATCGCTGGTTGAATGCCGATGTTTCTGAGGCCGAGAAATTACAGATATTAAAAGATAGCGCCGCAGGCCTAGCACAGCTGCATTTGAAAGGGTTAGCGCACGGTAGACCCGCGCTGCGCGATATCTGTTGGGATGATGGGCAGGTGGCGTTTATTGATTTCGAGGCAAATCAGAAAGACAGCGATATGCATCAGCAGCAGATCAGAGATCTTTTAGTCTATATTCACAGCCTCTATCGTTATATTGGTCCCCACCCAGAGATCGCCGAGCCTGTGATTGCCGCCTATCGCAACGCTGGTGGCGAATCACTCTGGCAGGAATCTCAGCAGCAGATGTTAAAGTGGCAGTGGTTGAATTATCTCATCGCACCGCTAAAGTCCATTGGCGGTAAAGATCTTCGTCCAGTCTATTGGTTATTAAAACATTTTAAAGATATCGCTTAGTCCATCATTTATTATCTGTTCCGCTTCGAGGCGCCAAAATAGTCACTGGTGTTTCGAGGTGATTTCTTATTTTTAGTCTTTCTTGGTTCAAAATGTCGGATATAGCTTGATTTGTGGTGAAGCATCCTTTGCCGTCGGTGTTGTGCCAATGTTTATTCTGGTTGCGTCAGCCTGTGTGAAATTTATACATTCATTGTGCGTTGATTTTCATGAGGTTTTAAAAGTTGGTTAAAAAATAATCATTTTTTTGGTTGAGTTAAACCTAATCAACTTGCTAGAATGCCCGTGTTCTCTGGGCTTCACGGCCCAGAAGGTTTTTTCGAAAGCACTCTCGAAACGGCAAGCATTAAGAAATTAATGTACGCAAAGCCACAGGCCCTAATTGCATAGCAAAGGGTGGCTGGGTTACCGAATGAGCGTTGATAGAGCCCTGTACTTGTACTGGGAGCTTTCGAAGTGATGTTGACTTTGAGAGGCCCTAGCTATGAGTTCAGTTCATTGCGCCGTTGCGCTTACCGATTCTCCTTTTCTTAAAACCCTAGGTTTTGGCCTATTGGGCGCTGGCCTATTGTCGGCGTCGGCTATCATGCCAGTGCATGCCGGCTCTCATGGAGAGCAAATTTCCGCGGCGGCTCAGGCTAATCGTGATGCCAAGCAACAGGCGCGTCTGACTCATAAGGCGGAGCTTGAAACTCAGACGCTACAACTTTCAGCAGTTGCTGCACAATTCCTAAACGCCACTAAGTCAAATAAAGGTGCATCTCATGCTTCTGATGCGGCGCTTTACCAGCAACTTCAAGCACTGGTTGCGGAGAGACAAGTAGAACAGCAGGCTCTTCTAATACTTGATCCTTACAGCGTTGTCTCTTCTGTATTGCCTATGGCGAAGCGTCGTGGCATGCCTGCCGAGATCCAGGCCAAACTAGCTCAACAAGCCGAATTAGTGGGTGAGCTGGAAGCAGTGTATGAAGATTTTGCGGATCCAAGCGAGAATCGCTTGCGTCATTTCCTGGTGACTGACCAGGGCCGAGTTGAAATGTATCTACCTGCCGATACTCGGTCACAAAAGTTGCAAAGCGGTATGCAGGTCAAAGCTAAAGGTTGGCTGTTTAATTCAGAGAACACTGAGAATAGCAGCTTAGCTATCGAGCAAGGTGAGGAAAACCTATTAATACTCGCGGCCGGTGAGACAAGCTCAGCGTCAACATCATCTTATCAAATCCCAACCAAATCGACCGGTGAACAAAACGTGCTGGTACTAATGCTTAACTTTCAGGATAATCCAGTTGAGCCTTGGACATCGCAAGAAGTTGATCAAATGGTATTCGGCACTGTCAATGATTATTACCGGGAGGCATCCAATGGCCAGACCTGGCTCAATGGTGACGTCAAAGGCTACCTTACCCTTCCCATAGATACAACTTGCGTTACCACTGATATAGAACTGGCTGCAAGAGAAGCGGCGCTAAACAATGGAATCGATCTTAGTCTATATCCGCGATTAGTGTTTTTAATGCCAAAAAGCGATCAATGTGGTGGCCTACGTGGTCAAGGCACACTGGGTTTGGGCGTTACTACCAGCAATCCCTCCAGAGCATGGATTTTTGGAGAGCTCAATCTAATGACGATAGGTCATGAACTAGGGCATAACCTAGGATTACAGCATGCGAAATTTTTAGGCTGTCCTAGTGGTGATATCGATTCCAACTGTTTTTCAAGTGAATATGGCGATAGCCTAGATCTTATGGGTCAATCCGTTAGCGGGCATTTCAACGCATTTAATAAGGAGCGTCTTGGCTGGATAGCCGCTGATAAAGGTGAGGTCGTTACAGCCGACAGGGACGGTAGTTACCTGTTGGAACCTTATGAAATGGCGCCAACTGGCAAAGCTAAGAGCCTTAAGGTTCGCCGCGGCACGGATTCTGTTACCGGAGAACCGCTTTACTATTACCTCGAATACCGACAGCCTATTGGTTCCGATAGTTTTTTAAGCGGCAAAGCCGTTACGCAAGGGGTACTGGTTCACTTAAATCGAAATGAAGACAATATCGACAGTAGCCTGCTGCTGGATATGACGCCAGGCAGTTCAATTTATGATTTGGATGATGCTGCTCTTCTAACGGGCAAAAGCTACACAGATAATCTTGCCGGTGTCACCATTACCACTGAGTGGTCAGATAGCACGGGTGTGGGTGTAAATGTCAGCTACTCAGCACAGCAAAGCTGTATTGCTGCGCAGCCAAGTATTGAGCTAGCGTCAAGCAGCAGTGTGTGGGCCGAGGCTGGTGAAATCGTATCTTATCAAGTCACGTTAACAAACAATGACAGTGTCGAGTGTGGCAGCAGCAACTACAAAGTGTCTGCCCAAGTAGCATCGGGTTGGAATGCAACGCAGCAATCTGTGAGCTTAACGCCGGGTCAAAGTACAACGATAAGCTTAAACGTTACCTCAAGCACGACCGCTACAGATGGTTTCTATGACGTGACCATCGAAGGTGCGAATACGAGCGATAGTCGCTATCAGGCCAGCACTACTGCTACTTATGTGGTTGAGGCACCTGTTGCTGCCTGTGTATCGGCAAACCCGCAATGGACTTTGTTAAGCAATAGTTCAACCGAGGTTGCAGCGGGCACTGCGGTTACTTATCAAGGCACGCTAACCAATAAAGACTCCGATAGCTGCGCTGCTTCGACTTTTGATGTAAAGGCAAGCCTGCCATCGGGTTGGCAAGCAACTAGCACAAGTGCAACCTTGGTGCCGGGCCAATCACAAACCCTGAGCGTAAGTGTTACCTCGGCTTCGGATGCCAATGCCGGTGTGTATGACTTTAGCATGGTTGCACTAAACCGGAGTAACGTCGGCTACCAGAGCTCTGCCAGCGCCACTTATCAGGTAGCAGCACCGATCGCCAGTTGTCAATTAGCGGCACCAAAACTGAATGTGACTGATGTATTAGGGGCCGAAGTTGATGCGGGCACAGTGCAACACTATAGCGTAGAAATAACCAACGAGAATCAGGATTGTGACGATGCCACCTATAACTTGAGCATTGCTACGCCAAGCGGTTGGAGTGCCAGCAATAATACAGTGACCTTGGCAAGCGGCGCTACGACTATGGTAAGTGTGAACGTAACGTCAACGACCAGCGCTAATGCCGGCAGCTATAACTTGATGTTAACAGCTAAGGATGTCGTCAATACCGCCTATAGCAGCACTAGTACCTTGGTCTATCGCGTAGCGGAGCAGCAAAACAATGCCCCAGTTGCCTATAGTGACAGTGTGAGCATGACGTCTAAAGCGGCCATTTACATCAATGTGCTTGGTAACGACAAGGATATTGACGGAGATACGTTAGTGGTTACGAGCGCAACTCAAGGTGCCAAGGGCAGTGTGCAAGTACTTAGCGATGGCCGTATTAAGTATACGCCAACAAAGAGCTTTAAAAATGGTGACAGCTTTAGTTATACCATCAGTGATGGAGAGTTATTGTCTACGGCAACGGTGAGTGTTACTTTGGCTAGCGATAGTGGCAACACCGGCGGTGGCAACAAAGGCAAAGGGAAGAATTAATGTCTTTGTGATTACTATAACTATCAAAAAAAGAGCGATGTATTACATCGCTCTTTTGTCTTTTAAGTTTCAATATTGAAACTTATGATCGTTATAGTTATCGCTAATAGACTGAGGCAATTAGTTAAAATGGCGACTCATTAGTAATAACCTGGATTAATACATCGTTAGATAGATCAACATCGTCCGCTGTATCTGCTGTGCCGTTCTTATCCGTAAATGTGGCTTTTATAGCGCCGGTAGCAAGTAGAGCAGCAAAATTAATATCAACTGCATTTTCCAGCCCTGGTTTCAGCTCTATGGTAAAGGCGCAGCTATAGGTTTCAGTACCTGAACCTGCATAGCCAAGGGTATGATCTTTCTCACAAGCAATATAGCTATCACCATTGTAATCACCACCACCATTGATAAGCTTAAATTCTCCGGTGTCAACTAGGTCAAAGACACTTTGTAACTTCACGGTCAGCCCCGTAAAATCGACGTTATTGATTTGACTGCCATTTGTCATTTCTAACACCACTAACATACTGGTGGCAAATTTAAGGTCAACAGCAGGCGCTTCTGGCGTGAATCCAACCTGTGCTACGGCATTAGCCATAAGGTCATCCTCGCCTTGAGCATGGTCGTCATCATAACCATATACTACTGCTTCATTTCTATATATCTCACCGGCGTTACCCTGTATGTCTGTGATTGCCACAACACAAGATGCGGATGCACCGGGCGCAAGCTCAATACCGTTACTTAATGGAGTTCCATCGACAATACAATCAGCGGTAATATCTGCTAGGCTGCCGATATACACTTTTGTTCCTCCATCCATTTCATACTCTTGGTCTGTGAGTTTGAAGAAGGTCACATAGTCCGCCAGTGAGGTATTAGTAAATTCGAATGTATAGTTCACGGTACGATATAGAGTAGGGTTATCACCCGTTTCCAGTACGCTATTTACTTCAGGCGTTTTTGTCAGCTCAATCATGGCATCAACATCACTAAATAGTAGTGTTGCATCGCCTTTATCTGTGGCTGTTTGATTCTCCGTAGCATCTCTCGCAACGCCTGTCACCTCGTTGTAATGCTGATCGCCAAAGTTACCTGTTAACGTTTCTGTAAAGCTACAAGTGAAACTGCTGTTGAAGGCAATGCTTGTGGACATGGTGTCACAGTCACCTTCGGTTCGAGTTAAGAGCTCACCGAATACAGAATCGTTTAATGACTGCAGTGTCAGAGGTGAATCATGGGCACCGGATGTATTCTTGACCTCGATTCTGAATTCGACTGTACCGCCTGGTTCAGGTATTGAGGTCAACTCTTCGGGATCCGCACCAGTACTCCAGATAGATTTACTTACATCTATGCTTGGTAGGTCATTCGTGATCTTAACGCCGACCACGGCAGAGCAGTTATCACCAGCTATAGGGTCGCTATCAAATGAGTCACATGCATCATTGCCTACGTTTATGCCTCGATTTTCAGTGTCGGTGGCACTAAAGCTAACAAAGTCATAGTAATCCTCATCCCAGGGATCAACATCCCGCAGGTTGACATCGTCGATTCTCACCCTAAAGGTACAAACCAGTGTTGGGCTTGAATTAGTCAGTGTTACTGGAGTGTTACTCAGGTCTAATCTCCAGCAGGCATTTGCGGCGTTGTAGCTTGTCTCGCCGCCCAACAGGGTCACATTGCCTTGTTGATAATCGGATTCCGTATCATCTAGGTCAAAGTAATAAGGCCCTGGGTAGGTTGTGTCGGAAGATTTATAGGTGTCTTGAATATCAGTGATTTTAATGTTGGCCCCGGTTGGGTTACCGTTCTCGTCCTTCGCTTTTTCGATTGTTACTGTGTAAGTAAAGAGGCCAAAAGGTTCTTCCGCTGACATTTTATCAACTGTTTTGGTCACAGTTGCAGGCTTGGGCTCAACGAATACGTCAATCGGGAAGTTGTCGCATTTACACTTGGATTTGTTGTTAGGCACCTGACCATCTGCAGCACTACAGTTGTCACGTTCAATATTGTCCCAGGCGGCACAATAATTGAAATCAGCCATACCATCCGGTGTTAGGGGCCCATCACCATCAGGATCTTCATCCTCACAGATCATGGTAAACCTTGCACCTACCAAGGTGTACTCATCATTAGTGAGATCGGCTTTAGCAATATCACCGCAGGCGTCACCATCGAGCTGCTGCGCCACATATGAGTTGCCGTCTGTGCCATCGGGAATAGGTATCAATCTTGAACAGGCATCATCAACCTGTGATATTACGTCAGGATCCTGGTCTTCTTTCTGGGGAACATAAAAGGTCGTATCCCAGCGTTCGGCAGCATTGGCTCGGACATCTATATCAGCAATTAAGATAAAGGGGTCGCCGAGCGTACAGGTCAATTCGCTTGATAATACCTCGTTGCCCTCTTCGTCGTGTAATACAATGAACTTTGGATCCACTTTGGTGATTTCGACATCATTGGCGGTACAATTTAATGCTTCGCCAATAATGTTTTTCATTCCCGATCCACCTCTTTGAACATATTCATCCGCCATACAGAAGTCTGCCGTATTGGCGGGAGAGGGCCAAATTGGAGAATTGGCCAGTGCAGGTGTCGTGTTAATGCCATATAGGCTGGCGCTGCTTATGAGGGCGATACCCAGTGCCCTGATAAGTCGGTTGTTTTTAAATCGTTTCATAATATTGAACCTTATTAATAAGTTAATATGGATAAAACGTCTTGTAAGTTAGTCACTTTATGTTGATGAAATTGGGCTCAATTTCGATAAAGTGTTTACTCGCTATTACTGCATATGTCGGCGTATGCCGCTTTTAGTAACTGCAGGGATGGCGTGAAAACGGGGCCATTTCGATGCAGTGTCCAAATCGTTGGCCTTATAACAGCAAGCATTAGGCCAAATAGTTATCTTGCTGTTAATTAAAGGGATTTTTTGGTTTTATGTTATGGGGATATCGTTTCGGTGTTACATATGTGTAACACTTTGCTTTGTCCATAAGTGAGGAGTGACAGAGGACGAGACAGACCTAATATAAAGCGCATCCGCTGACTGTTTAGGCCTTTTTATGTATAGCCTTGTCTAATGGTTTAAGGCGTTTTAAGGGGAGGAGGTTTTTGGGGAAAGCCGCTAAATACCGAGAGTATCGCGGCTTCAATGTTAGTTGGTTTTGGTAAGCTTAGATTCGAGTGTATCGATGAGGGCACTAAAGGTCTGGTAACTTTGGGCTCCCACCACAAGCTTGGGCTCGATAAGGCGATTGTTTTCAAGTTTGCCGATAAGGAAACTTGGTGTGCCTCGTATCCCAACTGATGAGCCATAAACGATATCCTGCTCTATCTTAGCCAGGATGGTTTGATCTTCGAGGCAAGTGGCGAACTTGGTCATGTCCAGTGAGAGTTGCATCGCCGTGTCTTGATAGAGTTTGTCGCCCAACTGACGCATATTTTGAAACAAGGCCTCGCGCATTGGCCAATAAGCTTCTTGTTGTTGGGCGCAATTTGCGGCAATAGCGGCGCCTTTGGCTTTGGGGTGAAAGCCCAGTGGGAAATCTCTGGTGATATATTTCAGCTTACCTTTATCGATATAGTTGGCTTTTATTTTTGCGAAGGTATTGTCTATATAACGTTTACAGTAAGGGCATTGGTAATCTGAAAATTCGACAATAGCCACTTGTGCCGTTGCTGCGCCTAATGAGGGTAATTTGCCTTGCTCATCAGGATCATTCTGGTTGGGTAGGGTTTTGTGTTGTGGCTGTTGGCTCTGCATGGCAATGGCATGTATCTCTTTAACCTGGCTGCTCATAATGGCTACTTGCTGCTTAAGCTGACCGACTTCTTGTTTAAGATAGGCGAGTTCCTGATGCACTTTCTCATCCTCTTTTTGCTGACATCCAGTGCTGAGGAAGAGCAAGGACAGGCTGACAATTACTGTCGATTGAATTGATGGCATAAGTCGATCCTCTGTTTGTGCCACATAAACTTAGCTATAGCGTTATCTTGCACTTCTTGATGAGGCGATAGAAAGTCGTTCGGGAGATATTGAGTTCACGGGCGGCTGCTGAGATATTGTGATGATTACGCTTAATAGCAGCCAGTAGCAGTTCTGTGTCAATTTCGGTTCTGTGTTTAGCAAAATCGACTACGTCTGACTCATCATTAGCCGGGCAGGCCAATTTAATGCCAAGATCGGCTTCGGTGATCACATCACTTTCGGCCATGATGATGGCTCGCTGGATACGGTTTTTAAGCTCACGCACATTACCAGGCCATTGGTATTGGGTCATGGCTTGTAAGGCATTTTGGTTAAACGCAACTCGACGGTTGGGGGGAGCCAATCTGGCCAAAAAATCCTCGGCAAGCAGGGGAATGTCAATTTTATGTTGTCTTAGACTGGGAATTTCTATTTGTATGATATTGATTCTATAGTAAAGATCTTCTCTAAATCTGCCTTCTTCAATAGCATTCTCTAGATTAACATGAGTGGCAAAGATGATGCGGCAGTCTACGTCGGTTGTGCTTTGGCCACCGATCCGCTCGATGTAATGTTCCTCAAGAAAATGCAGAAGATTGATCTGTAACTCTAGAGAGAGATCGCCTATTTCATCTAAAAATAGCGTGCCTTTATCGGCGCGCTCAATTCGGCCTATGTATTGTCTGTCGGCCCCTGTGAAGGCGCCTTTTTCATGGCCAAATAGCTCCGAGTGGATAAGCGTTGGGGGCAGGGCGCCGCAATTTACGGTGATAAAAGGACCGCTTTTACGTCCAGATAGCGAGTGGATCAAGTTAGCACATAGCCCCTTGCCGGTGCCTGTTTCACCACCGATAAGCACAGTTTCGTCGGATTTGGCAACTTTATAGAGGGTGTCGCGCAAGCTTTGCATTGCTTCGGATTTACCAAAGAAAAAGGATGCGGGCTTATTAGAAGGGTGCTTGTGACTCCATTGCTCATTTATTGTCGCCATGCCATAGAGGTGACCTAAGGTATGTTCGAGTCGCGGCCAGTCAATAGGCAGGTGGTGTAGATCTAAAAAGTAGTCTGTAAAACAGAAGCTGAGCTCCTTCATTTTCTTGGGGTTGTCTACGGAAAGCGCCACCCATAATAGGTCAGGCTGACGAGCTGACAGTAACTCTACAGCGTGCAAGACAACCTGTTGATGGGCAGTGTCTATGATGGCTATCGCAACCTGGCAGGGGGTGTGTTGCAATGTTTGGTAAGCGCACTCTAAGGTGCAAGCAAGGTTAAATTGCCACTGGGATGAGTCAGTTTGTTTATTGGTAAAACACCTTTCGTCCGTAAGGTTTAATACCAATATGTTACGTTCCTTGTGAGCCAAATTCCTATTGCGATTACTCACAGTCAATCCTCAGCGAGGGCCCCAAGACAGCCAATGCATTTGCTATGAAGGATGTTTAAATTTTAGGATAGCTAGGGAGTAACGCAAGTTGGTAGTGTTTCTAATTGTGATTTTACTGAGTCTTTAAAAAGGCTGTTTGAAGGTCGAACAATGGGCGGGATTTACTTTCATGAATTTAGTCGATTCAGTTGAATGATATGCTACTTGCTAACCCTTTGAGTGTCTGGCTATAAGATGACTTTTTGAGTGATATGAGTTAGGCAGTAATGACAGCACTCGCTAGAAAATGAGGAGACAAAGTCTCCTCATTGTCGTTATTGCTCACTTAGGCCGTTATAGAGAGTGTCTATCCAGGTTTCTTGTGAGATAAATTTCCAGCCCCACCCCTGTAGTGCTTCGGGTAATCCCTGCTGTTTTATCTCGTTGAGAGACTTTTTGGCTTTAAGTTGCTGCATCATCCAGTCGATAGACAGATCTAGCATCTTTTTGAAACGAATAAGGTCTTGTTTTGTGGCGAGATCGCCATGGCCAGGTATGATTTTAGTATCTTTATCGACCCTGGCTAATATGGTGGCAACACTGTCTCGATAGCCGAGCACAGAGCCACCTGCCTTCAGATCGATATAGGGGAATCTGTCTTTAAAGAAGAGATCGCCCATATGCACCACAGGTGCGTTGCGCCAAAACACGACACTGTCGCCATCGGTATGGGCAGCGCCCAGATGCACTAGGTGCAGGGTATCGCGATTAAAATGGATCTTGATCCCTTGTTCATAGGTGATGCTTGGTAGTGCCTCGGGTGAAAACTTTTCGTCGCTGGCTAATCGCTTAAGTACATTATCGTGGGCGAATATGGCGCCAGTTTGTCCGAAGAAACCATTGCCGCCAGTATGATCCCCGTGATAGTGGGTATTGACGATATATTTGGGTTTGCCAGTTTGAATATCGGCCAGCGCCGCACTAATTTTGTCGGCTAAAGGGGCAAATTGATCATCTATGATGAGTACACCATCCTCGCCGGCGGACACACCGATATTGCCGCCAGCACCGCTAAGCATATAGATATGCTCGGTTAACTTGGTGGCTGAGATTTTTACCTGTGCAAATTTATCCTCAGCGGCAGTGTAGCTAATGCTTACACAGTAAAGCAGTAAGCTGGTTAGAGTGAAGCGAGCCATGCTATTCATTGGGGAGCCTTTTTATATTTGTTGAATCAGTTTATATAGTTGCATATTAAAAAGGCTGCAAGAAGCAGCCTTTTCTTTTCCTTAAGTTTTAGTGCGCCCACGGCATGATACGGCGGGTAAACTGATCGGCGTTGCCAAGTTTTATCGCTGCCTGATGGCGCATACGATAAAGTGCTTGATAACAGAGCGGCACCAGATAGAGACTGGTAAGCGTCGAGAAGCTTAAGCCACCTATGATGGCAATTGCCATAGGCGCATAAGGGGGACCGCCGCCACCGATTTGGGTATCTCCCATGGCGAGCGGTATAAGTCCCAATACTGTGGTACCAACCGTCATCAATACCGGACGTAAACGTGTAATACACACTTGGCGTATGGTATCGGAGAGGCGATCCAGTTCGGGTGTTTTCTGGTTTATCTGATCCACCAAGACTATCCCGTTATTAACCACTATGCCCATTAAGATCAGAATCCCAATCATTGCCATGATAGACATTGACGTGCCTGTCAGTAACAGTGCCCAGAAAACTCCGGTAATGGAAAATAGGATAGAGGTAATGATGGCCGTTGGCAGCAGCAAAGATTCAAACAGGGCAGCCATGACGATATAGATCATGGCGATAGCCAAGATCATATTGGTCGCCATGATGGCCTGATCTTCATCCTGGCGCTGGAAGCCGCCACGTAGCGAGTAACCATAGCCAGGTTGGAACTGTACGGTATCCATCACCTGCTTTATCGCTTTTTGCGCCGCTTCAGTGGTCATCTCATCTAAGTTAGCGCCGATAGAAAGCGCGGTTTGACGATCGTAGTGGCGGATAGTGTCAAATCGTGGACGAATCGAGATCTCGGCCAGGCTCTGAAGTGTATAGACGCGACTGCCCTGACGGACGATTGGCAGCTCTTTGAGCTTTTCCAAAGATTCGCGCCACTTCCTATCGTAGGCTAACTCGATGCGCAGCTCACCGCTTGGATCGTGTCTAAAAGAGCGTAGTGGTGAGCCGCGAAGCGCCATAGAGACATTACGCGCCAGCTCGCTGAGGCTTAAATCAAGTCTGGCTGCCATAGTGCGATCCAGCTCGATTATCACTTCTTGCTGCGTACTGTTGAGCTCTGAGCGCACATCGCTTAGACCTTCAATCTTGGCCAACAAAGGAACCACTTGTTCGCTGATGGTGATCAGTTCGCTAGTGGAGCGGCCAGTTAAGGTTACGCGAATGCCATTGTTATCATTGCCCCAACCAAACTGTGGCTTGGCGATGGAGAACTTAGGGAAGCCTTCACGTATCTTGCGTTTCAGCGCCTTGATATCTATGTCGGCATCTTCTTGCAATAGCAGGGTCGATTGACCTCGGTCAGCAGAGAAGTAGCTGTAGACTGAGTCGATATAGAACTCCTCTTTATTGGCATAGAGGTAATCTTCCATGCGGTTGATCATCGCCTCGGTTACATCCAGACTGTGGCGTCCCTCTACCTGATAGTTGATGTAGAGGCGGTTGTTCCCCTCACCATCGTTTTGGTCTTGCTGCACCATGCTCAGTGGTAGGGCAGTCGATGCCAACATGATCACGGCAATCACGCCTGAACGCTTGGGTCTGCACAAGATCCATGCAAGGCTGCGCTCATAAAAAGATTGCAATTTGCTTGGCTTAGGGTCGGTCTCAATCTCAAAATGCAGCTTGCTTAACATCAAGGGGATCAGCGTCTTGGCGACCAAGAGTGACGCCGCCAGCGAGATACAGATCGCAATGGCGACATGTTCCAGGAAGATAGTCAGCTCCACCTTTACCCCAAAGATATTGGGCAGGAACACGATAGCCGTAGTGAGCGTCCCAGCCAGTACCGCCAGAGCAACCTTGTTAACCCCCGTGAGCACTGCTTGAGAGGTAGATGCTTTGCCCTGATGTTGTTTTTCCTGCAACACACTTTCACTTACCACCACGGCATTGTCGATCAGCATCCCCACTGCCAGCAGCAAGCCCATCATCGAGAGAATGTTCAGGCTATAGCCTAAGAAGTACATGCCCGCCAGTGTCATACACAGTGAGATGGGCACAGAGGAAACCACCACAAGTGTCATCTTGAGGTTGCGCAGAAACAGATACAGCACAGCAAATGAGAGCAGGGCGCCGATTAAGCCTGCGGTCAGCAGATCCGATAGGGAAGATTTAACCCCATAGGCCTGATCTTCCATGATAAACAGCTTGATGCCGTTGAACTGCTGATCTTGCTTAGCCGCTTCGATAACCTTGAGTACCCGTTCAGATACATCGACCAGATTGGCACCGGACTCCTTAAATACATCCAGACCGACAGCATATTTCTGATCCAGATGACGACCGTCCAGGCGCTCAGGCAGGGCGTAGCGAATCGAGGCGACGTCCCCTAAGGTCACGCCAGGGATCAACACTAAGGCTGAGATATCATCAAGGTCGCGAAACTCGCCCTTAGGCGATACTTGATACACCCTAGTGTTGGCCCTGAGTGTACCGGCGCTGACGATAAAGTTTTCCTGGCTCAGACGTTGTTGTAATGCCGTGCTGCTTACGCCGGTGGCGCTGAGTTTATCGGCATCGAGTCGTATCTCAATTTGCTTTTGTTCAACGCCATAAAGACTCACCTGAGAGACCCCTTCGACTCGCTCAAGCGGCTTCTTAAGCTGCTTGTCCAGTAGGTCAAAGGCACCAGAGAGTTCCCGCTCGCTAGAGATACGTATGGTCAGTACCGGCATATCAGCGGTAGAAAACTGGCGGATAAAGACGCGTTCCACATCTTTAGGCAATAGGTGACGCACGGCATCCACCTTTTCCCTGGCTTCCAGACTCTTGGTGGAGACGTTTTCGCCCCACTTCATCCTGAGTTCAATTTCGGCGCCATTTTGCGATGAGCGCGATCTCAGCTCTTCGATCCCTCCCATGGTGGCGAGGGACTCTTCTAGCACATTGGTGATCTCCCGCTCTACTTCGGCGGGAGTAGAGCCCTTGTAGGGCACTTCTATCATCACCTGGGGCATCTCGATGCCAGGAAACATCTCCAGAGGCAGCAGACGACTCGATGCTAAGCCAAAGAGCAAGATAGCGACGAAGAACATGCTGGTGGTCACAGGCCGACTGATGGCTAAACGAGTGATATTCATACTCATTCTCCCTTTTGAGCGACTTCGGCAGGTGCATCAAATGCCTTGCGGTCAAACAGGGCGTAGAGCGCCGGGATCACCACGAGTGTTAGCAGGGTTGCCAGAGACAGACCGAAGATAACGGTGATCGCCATAGGTGCACGTACCTCGCTACCATCGCCTAAGCCTAGTGCCATAGGTGCCAAACCTAAGGCTGTCGTCATTGTGGTCATGATGATGGGGCGCAGGCGGGATTTCGCGGCTTCTTCGATGGCCGTTAGCTTAGCGATGCCCTGCTGACGCAACTGATTGATGCGATCCACCAAAACGATAGCGTTGTTCACCACTATGCCTGCCAGCATGATAAGACCGATAAACACCACAACGCTCAGGTGAGTTTGGGTGATGAACAGGCCAAAGATACTGCCACCCACCGCCATAGGTACGGCGATAAGAATAAGCAGGGGATGAATGAGCGACTCAAACTGACTGGCCATGACGAGGTAGACCAGAAATACTGCCAATACTAAGGCGATTTGCAGTGACTGGAAGGAGTGTTCCATCTCCTCATTTTGTCCACCAAAACGTACCTGAATCGAGCTTGGTAGGTTTTGCTGATCTATGATGCTTCTGGCCTCAACTACTGCGTCGTTGAGATCGCCATAGGCAAGGTTAGCCGAGACAATAGCGACTCGCTGCTGGCTGATACGGTTGATGGCTGAGGGCCCCAGATTCAAAGACACATCGGCAACGGCACTCAGCGGGATCGGCTGATTGCTGTTGGGGTTGATGATCATCGAATCGATATCGCTGATCTGGTCGCGCTCCTCGAGTTCGCTGCGCACCAGGATGTCGATCTTTCTGTCACGGACAGTGTACTGACTGGCGACTGTGCCGCCGATGCGCTGGGCGATACGGTTAGCAACCGTCGGTGCGTCCATACCCAAGGCAGCCAGGCGAGCGTGGTCGAAGCGGATACTAAGCTCTGGCTGACCGTCACGCAGGCTGGTGTTAAGGTCGGCGAAACGATCCGAGTCAGACAGCGCGCTGATAAGGTTATCTGCGGTCTGCTTGAGCTGGGCTAAGTCATAACCAATCACCTCTATCTCCAGTGGCGTCTTGAAGCTAAACAGCTCAGGATGTTGAATTTTGGCTTCTAACTCAGGGATACGCATCGCTGTGGTGCGCAGCTCCTGGGTGACCTCATTAAAGGCTTGGTGGTCGGCCAGTACCACTTGCAGGCGCCCCCAGTTTTCACCGCCGCGAGAGGTATCTGAAGTCATTAGCCCGCCGCTACCGGCTTGGCTGTAGGCATGTTTAACATCTTCTCTGTCTTTGATAGATAAAGCCAGCTTCTGTAATACTCTGTCTGTCTCGCTCACTTCTGTGCCAGGAGGCAGTAGGACCTCTACATAGAACTCACCCTGGTTCATCGGCGGGATAAGCTCCATGCCAAGCCTTGGGATCAAGCTCATGGTGCCTAGCGTGAGGGTGAGGGCAATGGCCAGCGTTACCCAGGTAAATTTCAGGGCCTGCCTCAGCAGCTTGTGATACAGGTATTCGAGGAGATGATAAAACCAGTTAAATGCTAAGCTGATTGGGCGCATCACCAAGCCTGCAAGCCAGGAGAAGGCGCGACTGAGTATCAGTGCTAGGGTTAGCAGTAGTGACGGTAAGTAACTAAATAGCAGTACGAAAGGGAAGGAGCAAACGGTTGCGCCGTAATGCTTTACCTTGGCTATTTTAGTGTCTAGCACAGGTTTTTCACGTTTCTGTACCAGGTGGGGCAGCGCCTTAAAGCCTTCGCGCGATGCCAACATTGGAATCGTGGTCAGTGCGACCAGTAGTGAGGCCAGTAGGGCGAAGGTTACCGTTAGCGCCTGATCCGAGAAAAGCGCACCGGCTACGCCATCGACAAATACCAGAGGCACGAATACTGCCAGAGTCGTCATGGTCGACGCAAAGATTGCACCCGCTACCTCTTTGGTGCCTGTTACCGCGGCATCTAGTTTATTCATTCCCAGCTTACGACAGCGATCGATGTTTTCCAGCACCACAATGGCGTTATCAACCAGAAGTCCCACTGCCAGGGCGATACCACCCAGTGACATAATATTGAGACTGATGTCGGCAAAATACATCATATTAAAGGTGGCGATCACGGAGAAGGGAATCGAGATAGAGATGATAAGGGTCGGCACTATGTCTCTAAGGAACAGATAGATCACCAGCATCGAAAGCAGACTACCAATCAGTGCTGCCGAGGTGACTTCGCTCACCGCGCTTTCGATAAACTCGGATTGGTCATAGATCACCTTAAGCTCCGCTTTTTCGTTGAGCTTTTTGAGGGCATCTAATTTAGCGCTAACCTTGCGCGCCACAGCAACCGTATTGGCATCACCCTCTTTATAGATGGCCAGTTCGATAGATTCCGCCGAGCCGATACGGGTGATATCGTTACGTTCCTTGTGGGCATCTATGATGTCGGCCACCTCGAACAGACGCACCAGGGTTTGCTTGTCGCGATAGACGATGATCTGGCCAAGCTCATCTAAGGAGTTAAATTGATTTAGCGTACGTACCAGATACTCTTTCTCACCCTGAACCACCTTACCGGCAGAAAGGTTGATGTTCTCGGCAGCGATTCGCTCACGGATCTTGTCGGCATTAAGGTTAAGTTGGGTCAGTTTTTCCTGATTGAGTTGAATATGTACTTCTTGCTCCAGACCGCCAGAGAGTCTGACGGCCGCGACGCCGCTAAGAGATTCCAGCTGACGCTTTAGCTCCTCCTCGGCAAAAGTACGCATCTGCTTGAGTGATTGTTCATCGGCGTCGGGTAGGGAGAGCGCCAGACGGACTATGGGATCCAGGTTAGGGTTAAAGCGCAGCAGGAGTGGCTTTTTCACATCCAGCGGCAGCTCTATGGTATCTAGCTTTTCCCTGACCTCTAGGCTCGCCATGTCCATGTCTGTACCCCATTCAAATTCGAGTACGACATCGGACATGCCAGAGCGGGAGATGGAGCTAATCTTACGCAGGCCTTTAACGATACCAGCGGCTTCTTCGATCGGCTTAGAGACAAGCTGCTCTACTTCGACCGGTGCGGCGCCTTCGTATTGGGTGCGTATGGTAATGGTAGGGTAGCTGAGATCCGGCAGTAGTTTCACTGCCAGACGAGAGAAGCCCACCATGCCAAACAGGATCACGGCTAACATAAACATCCACACGGATACCGGCCGTTTAACGGAAGTATTAATAATCGACATAAGCTGAGTTCCCGTTATTGTTGTGCGCGAGCAACGTCTAGTTGGCTGATCACTTCAACTAAGGACTGATCTTTGAGGTTTTGTTGCCCACGGATCACTATCTGCTCACCGGGTTCCAATCCAGACACGACTTCAACGGTATCGGCTTCGCGGTAACCTAGTGAGACTTCGCGGCGCAGGGCATTGTCACCTTGGACGACATATAGGGCGTATTGATTATCTTGATTGACTACAGCGTTGTAGGGAACGGTTATCACATTGCTATGAGTATCGTATCTCAACTCTACCCGGGTAAACATACCCGCCTTGAGTTGGGCATTTTGGTTCGGAACAGACAGAGTGACTTTAAAGGTACCACTTTGTGGGTCCACTATGGGACTGATGCGAAGAACCTTGGCGTGAACAGTCTCTTTGGTGTGCTTGTTGGCATATAGCTCAGCTTCCTGACCTAAACGCAGGCTCTGCAGCTGTGCTTCTGGTAGGTGGACGATGCCGTAAAGTTCATCTTGGTTAACCACATAGAAGAGCTGCTCGAACTCTTTGGCCATGTTACCGGCCTTGACATAGCGCTTGGCGACAACACCGTCGATGGGTGAGCGGACCATGCTTTCCTCTACTTGCAGTGCTGCTAAGTCGCGTTTGGCGATGGCGGCCTGCAGGTTGTATTCGAGTTTGGCCATGGAGTCGGCGCTGATAAACTCTTTATTACCCATCTTCTTCAAACGATTCAGTTCTTGTTCGATGATCTCCACTTCGGCTTGAGAGCGCGCCAGGTCGTAGCGTTGACGTTTCGCATCAATCACGGCTAACAGTTGCCCTTTGGTGACGCGATCCCCTTCTTCAACCTTAATCTCTTCGATAAGACCCGCGATACGGCTAACGACATCGGCTTCCTGAGGCGCTTCGAGGGTTGCAGTAGTGCTATAAAAGGAGGAGACGTCACCTTGTATTACAGTCGTGGTTTCAACGGGAACGGCGTATTTTTCTTCTTCTTTTTTTGTTTCCTCATTGCCACATGCACTGAGTACGGCAACAAATAGTAGGGGAAGTGCCAACTTAAACTTTGAAAAAGATTCCATGTGAAGATACCTATGTTATTTATCCAATTAGCCTTAGTAAGCACAAGGTGTGCCAAAATTTTAAATCTATATTTTTCAATTGTTTGTACCAACTCAACCCTTGAGTTGATGAACTTGTTAATTGGTTTGTAGCGAAAATGTTTAACAAGTGATGATTTTGACTACTTAAAGTTATGACTGTTAGCCAAGGGAGCGCAAATTGGATTTGATACAAAATGTATCTTTAATATTTTAGTCGAAGCCTCTCTTGTTTGGCGGGCCGAATGTGAGCAAAAAATAGGTATAGAACATCATGGCATGGATGGAGTGATAATGGATGCGTGATATTTAGAGGAGCCATAAAAGGACAAGCTTAAAAAGGCGTATATAAAGCGAGATAGGCATAAAAAAAGCACCCTTAAGGGTGCTTTTTAAGATTAGGCAGGGATTAACGCTGATCTAGTTTGACGAAGCCGCGTTCTGCCGAACCTGTGTAAAGCTGACGTGGACGGCTGATCTTGTGACCAGGCTGATCCAACATCTCTTTCCAGTGAGCAATCCAACCTACAGTGCGCGCTAGAGCGAACAGTACGGTGAACATGCTAGTTGGAATACCGATAGCCTTCATGATGATACCTGAGTAGAAGTCTACGTTTGGATAAAGCTTCTTAGACACAAAGTATTCATCTTCCAGTGCGATACGCTCAAGCTCCATCGCTACGTCGAGCAGTGGATCGTTAACCTTAAGCTCGGCAAGCACTTCGTGGCAAGTTTCACGCATGACTTTGGCACGAGGGTCGAAGTTCTTGTAAACGCGGTGACCGAAGCCCATCAGACGGAATGGATCATCTTTATCCTTTGCACGTTCGATAAACTCAGGAATACGATCAACAGTACCAATCTCTTCTAGCATGTTCAGGCAAGCTTCGTTTGCGCCGCCATGTGCAGGTCCCCACAGTGAGGCAATACCCGCTGCGATACACGCAAATGGGTTCGCTCCTGAAGAACCAGCTAGACGCACAGTAGAGGTAGAAGCATTTTGCTCATGATCTGCGTGCAGGATAAAGATACGGTCCATAGCACGCTCGATGATAGGGTTAACCTTGTACTCTTCACAAGGGACCGCAAACATCATGCTTAGGAAGTTGCCCGCATAGCTTAGGTCGTTACGTGGGTAAACAAATGGCTGACCAATTGAATACTTGTAACACATAGCGGCGATAGTCGGCATCTTAGAGACTAAACGGAACGCCGCAATTTCGCGGTGGTGTTCGTCGTTAACATCGAGAGAGTCTTGATAGAATGCAGACAATGCACCTGTGACACCACATAGCATAGCCATTGGGTGTGCATCACGGCGGAAACCACGGAAGAACGACGCAAGTTGCTCGTTAACCATAGTGTGTGTCTTTACCGTGTAGACAAATTTGTCGTATTGAGCCTTGTTAGGTAGCTCACCGTAAAGCAGCAAATAACAAAGATCTAAATAATCTGAATCGACGGCAAGTTCGTCGATAGCGTAACCACGGTGTAAAAGTATACCTTGGGCGCCATCAATGTAGGTGATAGCTGATTCGCAGGATGCTGTCGCTAGGAATCCTGGGTCAAATGTAAAATGACCTTTGCTACCGAGTTTACTGATGTCGATAACATCAAATCCCGCCGTTCCTTTCTTAATAGGCAGTTCAATCGAATCGTTCCCTGGTAGTTCCAATTTGGCTATATTATCAGCCATACCCCGTTCTCCTTACTTCATTCTTATGTGAGTGCGGCTTTGTCAAACGCCAATACTTTACAGTGAATCTAGATCACATTTCAATTTAAATAACTGTTTAAATTTGTTAGACCATGGTCTTAATTTGACGTAAGTGCCCGTCATTAAAGCAACTTGCTAGAATTTTTTACCAAAAAAACAAAATTTGCATAATGTGATGTTTGTATTTGACATTTGTGGGGCGTATACTTGCTTCGGCTCGAAAGAGCTACAAACAAACCAATTCGAAAACCATTATTTACAAGCTTAATTAGTGTTTTTTGAATTAGTTAACTGTTTGTTTCAACTTTTCTTTTGAGGCGAGAGGAGGTGGTAAGTTTGCTTGCTGGTCAAATTTCGTTCGAAAGAGGTTCAATAACAAAAATAATGCTCAATGGAGCAGAGTGAGCAGAACGTGAAAAAGCAAAGACCTGTCCATCTAGATCTGCAGACCATTCGCTTTCCTGCAACAGCGATTGCGTCAATCCTACACCGTGTTTCCGGTGTCATCATGCTGTTTGCCGTCGGCATTCTTATCTGGTTGTTGAGTGAGTCACTCGCATCTGCTGAGAGTTTCGCGGGCATTCAATCTCTATTTGATAACTTCATCGTTAAGTTTGTCGTCTGGGGAATTCTTACTGCGCTTGGCTATCACCTGATTGTTGGCTTACGCCATCTGATTATGGATACCGGTTGTTGGGAAGAGTTGGACTCAGGTAACGCTTCAGCGAAAGCCGCGTTTGTTATTGCTGCGGCATGGTCAATCATTGCGGGGATTTGGGTATGGTAACAAATGCAGCGAGTCTTGGACGCAGTGGCGTTCATGATTTTATTCTTCTTCGTGCTAGTGCCGTGATCCTTACTTGTTACACTATTTTTTTAGTAGGATTCATTGCCGCTAGTGCTCCTCTCACTTATGACGTATGGCACGGGTTATTCAGTGCTTTGCCGATGAAAGTGTTTACGCTTTTAGCCTTGGTTGCCATTCTGGTTCATTCCTGGATCGGTATCTGGCAAGTGCTAACCGACTATGTTAAGCCGGTCGCAGTTCGTGGCGTACTCCAATTCGTCTTCGTCGTAGCAGCACTTTCTTATCTGGCTGCTGGCATTGTTATTGTGTGGGGTGTTTAAGTGAGTATTCCAGTTCGTGAATTTGATGCAATCGTAATTGGCGCCGGTGGCGCGGGTATGCGAGCTGCACTACAGATTTCTAAAGAAGGTAAGAGCTGCGCGCTGTTATCTAAAGTATTTCCAACGCGTTCTCATACCGTTTCAGCCCAGGGTGGTATTACCGTAGCCCTAGGAAACGCCCATGAAGACCATTGGGAACAACACATGTACGATACGGTAAAAGGTTCCGATTTCATCGGTGACCAAGACGCTATCGAATTTATGTGTCAAACCGGTCCAGAAGCCATTATCGAGCTTGAGCATATGGGTCTACCATTCTCTCGTTTCGAAAACGGTAAGATCTATCAGCGTCCTTTTGGCGGCCAGTCTAAAAACTTCGGTGGCGAGCAAGCAGCTCGTACCGCTGCTGCGGCCGACCGTACTGGTCACGCGCTACTCCACTGCCTCTACCAACAGAACGTTAAGCATAAGACTGAAGTCTTCTCTGAGTGGTACGCACTGGATCTCGTGAAAAACGAAGATGGTGCTATCGTTGGCTGTACTGCAATCGAAATCGAAACCGGTGAGATTGTTTACTTCAAGTCTAAAGCCACTATCTTAGCGACAGGTGGTGCTGGCCGTATCTACGCCTCTACCACTAACGCTCACATCAACACGGGTGACGGCGTCGGTATGGCGATGCGCGCTGGTGTACAGATGCAAGATATGGAAATGTGGCAGTTCCACCCAACCGGTATCGCCGGCGCGGGTGTACTGGTTACTGAAGGCTGTCGTGGTGAAGGCGGATATCTGCTAAACAAAGACGGCGAGCGTTTCATGGAGCGTTATGCGCCAAACGCGAAAGACTTAGCATCGCGTGACGTGGTTGCACGTTCTATGATGACTGAAATTCGTGAAGGTCGTGGTCTCGATGGCCCATTAGGTCCTCACTGTCTACTTAAGCTAGATCACTTAGGTAAAGAGACCCTCGAAGCACGTCTACCTGGCGTATGTGAACTGTCTCGTACCTTCGCGCATATCGATCCGGCCGATGGCCCAATCCCTGTATTGCCAACCTGTCACTATATGATGGGTGGTCTACCTGCTAAGGTGAGCGGTCAGGTGATTCGTAAGAATGAAGACGGCAGTGAAACTGATGTTTCTGGTCTGTTTGCCGTAGGCGAAATTGCCTGTGTATCGGTACACGGTGCCAACCGTCTCGGTGGTAACTCGCTACTTGACCTTGTGGTCTTTGGCCGCGCAGCGGGTCAACACTTGGGTAAGGCGTTGGATGAGACAGCTGATCCTAAAGATGCTACCGATGCCGACATCGCGAAATCACTTGAGCGTCTAAACCGTTGGGAAAGTAACAAAGACGGTGAAGATCCTGCGAAGATCCGTAAAGATCTTCAGTTGTGTATGCAGCTTAACTTCTCAGTATTCCGTAGCGGTGACGCCATGGCAGAAGGTCTCGAAGAGCTTAAGGCGATTCGTGAGCGTCTGGCCAATGCCAAGTTGTCTGATAACTCAAAAGAGTTCAACACTCAGCGTATCGAGTGTCTAGAGCTGGACAACCTGATGGCAACAGCCATCGCCACGGCTTACGCGGCTAACTTCCGTAAAGAGAGTCGTGGGGCGCACTCACGCGAAGATTACCTCGAGCGTGATGATGACAACTGGTTATGCCACAGCCTGTTCGATCCTGTGACAGAGCAGATGACCAAGCGTGCGGTGAACATGGAGCCTAAGCTTCGTGAAGCCTTCCCGCCAATCAAGCGTACCTACTAAGGAAGATAAGATGAATTTGAAGATTGCTATTTATCGCTATAATCCTGAAGTAGACACTAAGCCTTACATGAAGGATTACACGCTGGAAGTGGCTGAAGGTACCGATATGATGGTATTGGATGTCCTGATGCAGCTGAAGGTTCAAGACCCAACGTTGGCGTTCCGTCGCTCATGCCGTGAAGGTGTATGTGGTAGTGATGGCGTGAACATGAATGGTAAGAATGGTCTGGCTTGTATTACGCCTATTTCTACCTTCAAGGGTAAGAAACTGGAAATACGTCCACTGCCGGGTATGCCTGTTGTGCGTGACCTGATTGTCGACCTGACTCAGTTCTACAAGCAGTATGAGAAGATCAAACCTTACCTGATCAACGATGAAAAGACGCCAGCTCGTGAGCATCTGCAATCGCCAGAAGAGCGTGCGCACTTAGATGGTCTTTATGAGTGTATCATGTGTGCGTGTTGTTCAACGGCTTGTCCATCATTCTGGTGGAACCCAGACAAGTTTGTCGGACCAAGCGGCCTGTTGCATGCTTATCGTTTCCTTATCGATAGCCGCGATACCGCGACCGAAGAGCGTTTGTCTGAGCTTGACGATGCATACAGCGTATTCCGTTGCCATGGCATCATGAACTGTGTTGATGTGTGTCCGAAAGGACTTAACCCGACGAAAGCAATTGGACACATTAAGTCCATGTTGCTGAAGCGAGCAGTATAAATGCAACACACTGAGCTAATTTTAATAATTATATAGCTCATTGAGAGTCACTTCTCCTATGTGAGAAGTGGCTCTTTTATGTAATGGAACTACACATGCCGTGAAATCTGGACTCTAGGGGCGGCAGATATTTTGCAATTGCAGTGCATTTAACTGGGATTGCATTTTCAATACTTTGGCTAAAAACACGTGTATAAAGTTTGAAAGGAATAGAAATGCACCAAGGCATCATGAAAGCCTGGCTCGATTCGTCTCACTTGAGTGGCGCGAACTCGACCTATGTAGAAGAGATGTATGAAGCCTATCAAGAGGACCCTCAGTCAGTTTCAGACGACTGGCGAGCGGTGTTTGATAACCTCCCATATGCCAACGGTGCAACAGCAGATGTACCCGAAGCTGCCCACTCTAAAGTACGTGAATATTTCCGTAGTTTGGCGTTAGAAGGCCGCCACAAGAGCGCTGCTCGTGTGACGGATCCCGAAGTCGACGCTAAACAGGTTAAAGTTCTTCAGTTGATTAACGCGCACCGTTTCCGTGGTCACCAGAATGCGAATCTGGACCCTCTCGGTATATGGAAACGCGAAACCGTCTCTGAATTGGACCCTGCCTTCCACGGCTTAACCAGCGAAGATATGGAGCGTGAATTCAATACTGGTTCATTTGCTCACGGTGGCGACACCATGAAGCTAGGTGATCTGGTGAAAGCACTGAAGACCACTTATTGTGGTGCTATCGGCGCGGAATACATGCATATCACGGATACTGATGAGAAGCGTTGGATTCAACAACGCTTGGAGCCATCATTAGGTAGCGCTAATTACGATAAAAGCACTAAAACCCGAATTCTTGAAGGCCTAAACGCCGCCGAGGGGATGGAAAAGTATCTTGGGGCCAAGTTCCCAGGTGCCAAGCGTTTCTCGCTGGAAGGTGGTGATGCGCTAGTGCCTATGATGCGCGAAATTATCTATCGCGGTGGCGAAGCGGGTACCAAAGAGATTGTCGTGGGCATGGCTCACCGTGGTCGTCTAAACCTGCTGGTTAACATCTTAGGTAAGAAGCCATCAGAACTGTTTGACGAATTTGCTGGTAAGCATAGCGATGAGCTCAATGGTTCGGGTGACGTTAAATATCACCAAGGTTTCTCATCAGATTTCGAAACGCCAGGTGGCAATGTGCATCTAGCCCTGGCCTTTAACCCCTCGCATCTTGAGATCGTTAACCCTGTGGTTATGGGCTCGGTAAGAGCACGTCTTGACCGCCGCGGCTGTAAGACTGGTCTGCAGGTCATGCCTATCACTATTCACGGCGACAGCGCGATTGCCGGTCAAGGTATTGTCCAAGAGACCTTTAACATGTCTCAAACCCGTGCTTTCAAAGTGGGGGGCAGTATCCGTATCGTGGTTAACAACCAAGTGGGCTTTACCACCAACCTGACTGAAGATACCCGCTCTACTGAGTACTGTACCGACATCGCTAAGATGGTTCAGGCGCCAATTTTCCACGTTAATGCTGATGACCCAGAAGCCGTTGCTTTTGTGGCTCAGGTTGCGGTTGATTATCGCAACGAGTTCAAGCGTGATGTGGTGATCGATTTGGTTTGTTACCGACGTCATGGCCATAACGAAGCCGATGAGCCCAGTGCGACTCAGCCGCTGATGTATGCCAAGATTAAAAAGCATCCAACACCACGTAAGATCTACGCCGATCGCCTGATCGAAGAGAAGACGCTTGGTGCAGATGAAGTGACGTCGATGATCAACGACTATCGCGATGCCCTGGATAAGGGTGATTGCGTGGTGAAAGAGTGGCGTCCGATGACGCTGCACACAGTTGACTGGACGCCTTATCTGAATCGCGAGTGGGATGAGGCTTATCCTGCCGAATTGCCGCTGGCGCGCCTTAAAGCCTTGGCTGATAAGATCAGCTATGTGCCCGAGAGCCATAAGTTGCAGTCACGCGTTGCTAAGATCTACAAAGATCGTGCGGCCATGGCTGCTGGTGACAAGCTACTGGATTGGGGTTTTGCCGAGACCTTAGCTTACGCCTCGATTTTGGACGACAACAAGCGCGTGCGCATTACGGGTCAAGACTCTGGCCGTGGTACCTTCTTCCACCGTCATGCTGTGCTACATAATCAGAATGACGCGACTGCCTATCTGCCGCTTCGTCAGCTGTCTGATATGCAAGGCCCTATCGATATTTCTGACTCGGTATTGTCTGAAGCCTCAGTATTGGCGTTCGAGTACGGCTATGCCACAGCAGAACCCGGCGGATTGACCATTTGGGAAGCCCAGTTCGGTGACTTCGCTAACTGTGCTCAGGTGGTTATCGATCAGTTCCTCTCTTCTGGTGAGCAGAAGTGGGGCCGTCTGTGTGGTTTAACCATGCTGTTGCCTCATGGCTACGAAGGGCAGGGCCCAGAGCACTCGAGTGCACGTCTGGAGCGTTTCCTGCAACTTTGTGCAAACCACAATATGCAGGTGTGTGTTCCTTCGACACCGGCTCAGGTATATCACATGCTGCGCCGTCAGGTGGTGCGTCCTATGCGTCGTCCTCTGGTGGTTATGTCACCTAAGTCACTGCTGCGTCATCCGCTGGCCGTGTCGACCATGGAAGAACTTGCCGAAGGCACGTTCCAAAATGTGATAGGTGAGATTGATGAGCTTGATAGCAGCAAGGTCGATCGCGTGGTCTTCTGTAGTGGTAAGGTTTACTTCGAATTGCTTGAAAAGCGTCGTAAAGAGAACCAGACCAACATTGCGCTGATTCGTGTAGAACAACTGTACCCGTTCCCACACGAAGATATGGCGCAGATCCTCGCCCAGTATCAGCACGTTAAAGATTTCGTTTGGTGTCAGGAAGAGCCTCAGAACCAGGGCGCTTGGTATTGCAGCCAGCACCACTTCTGGTCGGCCATTCCAGCCGGTGCCCAATTAACCTATGCAGGTCGTGAAGCCTCGGCAGCACCCGCATGTGGTTATCCGGCTCTGCACGCTCAGCAGCAAGAATCTTTAATTAATAGCGCATTAAAACTGTAGTAATAGACAATATAAAAAGGATAGCTTTCCATGAGTATCGAAATTAAGGTACCCGTACTGCCAGAATCAGTTGCTGATGCAACCATCGCCACATGGCATGTTAAAGCTGGCGAGCAAGTGTCTCGTGATCAAAACCTAGTCGATATCGAAACCGACAAGGTAGTTTTAGAAGTGGTTGCGCCTGAAGATGGTTCAATCGTTGAGTTCCTGGCTGAAGAAGGCGACACAGTGCTAGCGGAAGCCGTTATTGCTAAGTTTGTTGCTGGCGCCGTTGCTGGTCAGGAAGTTTCTAAGGAAGAGGCCGAAGCTGCAGCGCCTCAAGCGGCTGAATCTGACGAGTCTAACGATGCGCTAAGCCCATCGGTACGTCGTCTGATCGCCGAGCACAACCTAGATGCTGCCAAGATTAAAGGCACTGGTGTTGGTGGACGTATCACTAAAGAAGATGTGGAAGCCTTTATTAAGTCAGCGCCTGCGGCTAAAACTGCTGAGCCAGCGGTTGTTGCTCCGCTTGGCGAGCGCAGCCAGAAGCGTGTACCTATGACGCGCCTGCGCAAGACTATCGCTAACCGTCTGCTAGAAGCGAAGAACTCTACGGCGATGTTGACTACCTTCAACGAAGTCAACATGAAGCCTATCATGGACATTCGTAAGCAGTATCAAGATCTGTTTGAGAAGAAGCACGGTATCCGTCTTGGTTTCATGTCTTTCTATGTGAAGGCGGTAACCGAAGCGCTTAAGCGTTTCCCAGAAGTGAACGCTTCTATTGACGGTGATGATATCGTTTATCACAACTACTTCGACGTGAGCATCGCGGTATCTACGCCTCGTGGTCTGGTAACCCCAGTACTGCGTGACACTGACACCATGAGCTTGGCCGACATTGAGCGTAACGTGCGTGAATTGGCGATCAAGGGCCGTGATGGCAAGCTTACCGTTGAAGATATGACTGGCGGTAACTTCACCGTGACTAACGGCGGTGTGTTTGGCTCGCTGATGTCTACGCCTATCCTTAACCTGCCACAAAGCGCGATCTTAGGCATGCATGCCATTAAAGATCGCCCAATGGCGGTTAATGGTCAGGTAGAAATCCTACCTATGATGTACCTAGCACTCTCTTATGACCACCGTATCATCGATGGTCGTGAGTCTGTTGGCTTCTTGGTGGCCATTAAGGACTTCCTGGAAGACCCAACTCGTCTGCTATTAGACCTGTAAGACGATGTTGTTTAGATGCCTGTCGGTAACGGTAGGCATCACCCCTCGCTACCGGCTCAACAGAGTCGGTTGGATTAGATTAGAAGTATACGGATAGATCATCATGAATTTGCATGAGTATCAGGCAAAAGCCCTATTTGCCGAATATGGTTTACCAGTGTCAGAAGGTTATGCTTGTGATACCCCTCAAGAGGCGGTAGAAGCGGCTGGCCATATTGGCGGAAATATGTGGGTTGTTAAGTGTCAAGTACACGCTGGCGGCCGTGGTAAAGCCGGTGGCGTAAAAGTTACCGGCGATAAAGAAGAGATCAGAGCATTTGCCGAGCATTGGTTAGGTAAGAACCTAGTAACGTATCAGACTGACGAAAAAGGTCAGCCAGTTGCTAAGATCTTAGTCGAAAGCTGCACTGATATCGCAAACGAGCTGTACCTAGGTGCCGTTGTTGACCGTGCGACACGTCGCGTTGTTTTCATGGCGTCTACCGAAGGCGGCGTTGAGATTGAAACAGTTGCTGAAGAGACTCCAGAGCTGATCCACAAAGCGATTATTGATCCTTTGACAGGTCCTCAGCCTTACCAGGCTCGTGATCTTGGCTTCAAGCTGGGTCTAAACCCAACGCAAATGAAGCAGTTCACCAAAGTGTTCATGGGTCTGGCGACTATGTTCAACGACCACGATTTTGCATTGCTTGAGATTAACCCTCTGGTTATCACTGAAGAAGGCAACATCCATTGCTTGGATGGCAAGATCGGTATCGATGGCAACGCTCTGTTCCGTCAACCAAAGATCCGCGACATGCACGATCCATCACAAGATGATGCTCGTGAAGCACACGCGGCCAAGTTCGAGCTGAACTATGTTGCCCTTGACGGTAACGTAGGTTGCATGGTAAACGGTGCCGGCCTAGCAATGGGTACTATGGACATCGTTAATCTGCACGGCGGCAAGCCAGCTAACTTCCTTGATGTGGGCGGCGGCGCGACTAAAGAGCGTGTAGCCGAAGCATTCAAGATTATCTTGTCTGACGCTAACGTGAAAGCGGTTCTTGTCAACATCTTCGGTGGTATCGTACGTTGTGACATGATCGCCGAAGGTATCATTGGCGCCGTTAAAGAAGTAGGTGTTGAAGTGCCAGTGGTTGTTCGTCTAGAAGGTACTAACGCAGATCTCGGTCGCGAAGTACTGGCTAACTCTGGTCTTGACATTATTGCAGCCGAGTCGCTAACCGATGCTGCTGTTAAAGTTGTTGCTGCTGCGGAGGGCAAATAATGTCTGTATTAATTAATAAAGATACCAAGGTTATCTGTCAGGGTTTCACTGGCGGTCAAGGTACTTTCCACTCTGAGCAAGCTATCGCGTATGGCACGCAAATGGTTGGCGGTGTTTCACCAGGTAAGGGTGGTCAGGTTCACCTGGGTCTGCCTGTTTTCAATACAGTAAAAGATGCTGTAGCTGAAACGGGTGCGACTGCAACTGTTATCTATGTACCTGCGCCTTTCTGTAAAGACGCTATCCTAGAAGCTATCGACGGTGGTATCGAGCTAATCGTTTGTATTACTGAAGGTATTCCTACTCTGGATATGCTAGAAGTTAAGGTTAAGCTGGAAGAGACTGGCGTACGTATGATCGGTCCAAACTGCCCAGGTGTTATCACTCCAGGCGAATGTAAGATCGGTATCATGCCAGGTCACATCCATAAGCCAGGTAAAGTGGGTATCGTGTCTCGCTCTGGTACGCTGACCTATGAAGCGGTTAAGCAAACTACCGATGAAGGTTTCGGCCAATCAACTTGTGTTGGTATCGGTGGCGACCCAATTCCAGGCACTAACTTCATCGACGTATTGGAAATGTTCCAAAACGATCCGCTGACCGAAGCTATCGTGATGATTGGCGAGATCGGTGGTACTGCTGAAGAAGAAGCGGCAGAATATATCAAGGCTAACGTGACTAAGCCTGTAGTGTCTTACATTGCCGGTGTGACTGCACCAGCGGGTAAGCGTATGGGTCACGCTGGCGCGATCATCGCTGGCGGTAAAGGTACGGCTGAAGACAAGTTTGCAGCGCTAGAAGCAGCAGGCGTGACTACAGTTCGTTCACTTGCCGACATCGGTAGTGCACTGCGTGCTAAGACTGGCTGGTAATTCGCTAAGTCATTAAGCATCTGATAAAAAAGGCGCCCTAGGGCGCCTTTTTTTAATGACAGCTTTAGATAACTTTTATGACTGCCTATGGTCACTAGGTGTTTCCCTGTGTTCATTTTCATTACGGTGAGATAGGCCAAATTCGGCAGGGGTGAGGATATAGGTGTCTTCGCAATAGAAATCTTCGGCGCTACACTGTTGCCACCAAGATGCCCAGGCCGTGCCTTGCAGTTTGTTCTCTATGATGGCGTTATGGGTCAGGGGCGCTACCAGGCTACCGGTAGAGATGAGCAGGCCATAAGGTGAACGGCGTTTAATCATTCTCGGCTTTAACTTGTCGGGATTATCCAGTCCCATGCTGCCTACCAATTCATAGAAGGCTTTTAAGGTGTTTTGGTGGAAGTTCTTCACCCGTTCACTCTTCTTCTTTACATCCAGGGCCTTGGAGCGCGCAGGATCTTGAGTAGCGATACCCGTTGGGCACATGTTTGTGTTACAGCTTCGCGATTGAATACAGCCCAGCGACAGCATCATGGTACGGGCGGCATTGATCAGATCGGCGCCCATGGCAATCTTGGTCAGTAGATCGAAACTTGAGGCCGTCTTACCCGCAGCGATCAGGGTGATCTTATGCCTCAGTCCCACGCCAACCAAGGCATTATTGGCAAAGTAGACCCCTTCGAGACACGTCATGCCTAAACGATTGCTGAACTCCACTGGTGCCGCCCCCGTGCCGCCTTCGGCGCCATCTATGGTGATGAAATCGGGTGTGATATTGGTTTTTAGCATCGCTTTACAGATGGCGAGAAACTCCGCCGGATTGCCGATACAGAGCTTAAAGCCCACAGGCTTACCGCCGCTTAACTCTCGCAGGCGATTGACGAAGTTGAGCAGAGCAATGGGCGTGGTGCACTCAGGGTTGACCGCTGGGGAGACACAATCCTTATCCATGGATATATGCCGAATACGGGCGATCTCCGAGGTGATTTTGGCCTTTGGTAACAGGCCTCCTTTACCCGGCTTAGCGCCTTGGCTGAGCTTTATCTCTATCATCTTGATCTGGGGGTGCTTGGCCATCTTCTCGAAAGTGTCGGGATTGAAATTGCCCTCATCGTCGCGACAGCCAAATAGCCCAGAACCTATCTGCCACACTAAATCGCCTCCATGTTTGAGGTGGTAGGGACTGACTCCGCCTTCCCCCGTATTGTGGTAACAGCCTGCCTTTTTGGCGCCCAGGTTAAGGGCCTCAATCGCATTGGCGCTGAGGGATCCAAAACTCATGGCGGAGATATTGAAGTAGGAGGCGTCGTAGGGCTTAGTGCAGTCCGGGCCGCCAATGCGCACCCGTTTGGCCTGTTCGTCGATCTGTTTAGGTGACAGTGAATGCCACAGGCTTAAATAATTTTCTTCTAATAGGTCGCGCTGGGTTCCGAAGGCGATAGTATCGCGTACATTTTTGGCTCTTTGGTAGACTAGGGAGCGTTGCTCGCGATTGAATGGGGCTTCTTCTGTGTCGCCGGCGATAAAATATTGCTGTATCTCCACTCGGTAAGATTCAAGGAAATAACGTAGATAGGCGACCACTGGGTAGAGGCGGTTGAGTGTATGAGAGCTAAACAGCAGATCATAGGCGCCGATTAGGGTGTAGAGTAGGGTAAAGCCCAGGAGAAACGCGGCGCCAGTGCCGCCAAACTTGAGATAGTAATAGAGTCCGGCCCCATTACCTAGGGTGGCGATAAGCCAAAAGACCTTTTGCATAATAGTCATAACGCATTCCAGTATTGCAGACACTTATCCTTAGCTGTCTATTGAACGCCATTGCAATTGTTTTAGCAATTGTTCACGTTGAGACTTATGTTATTTTTACTTATTTTAAGCGAGGTTAGTGTAAAGCTATGCCCGCTTAAGCTTGGATGAATACTTCCTAATCTACCGTGTTATGGGTATATTGAAACGCTAGATGGGGAAATGAAAGGAGCGGGTGGTGATCATCGCAGAAACAGAAAGGCTGATTTTACGCCAATTTGAGGCACAGGATGTGGAGAGTCTCTACTTGCTAAACAGCATTCCTGAGGTATTAACCTATATCCCTGGTGCGCCAATGACCTGTCGCTCTCAGGCTCAGGATATTTTTGAAAACGTGTTGCTTAAAAACTACCGCGAACGTGGCTATGGTCGCTGGGCGGTTGAACACAAGGTCGATAACAAGGTGATAGGTTTTTGTGGCCCAACCTATATCAAAGAGTTTGATGAGGTTGAGTTAGGTTACCGCTATCTGCCTGAATATTGGGGCAAGGGGATCGCTTCGGAGGCGGGGCAAGCTGCGTTATCACGATTTAAAGCTCATGGTATAGATGAGGCCATTGCATTGATTTTACTTGCGAATAAAGGCTCAGAAAGAGTAGCGCGCAAGTTGGGCATGGTCGAGCGCGAACACAGTAAATTTATGGGCCACAAGGTGAAAGTGTTTCATAAGGTGTTGTAAATCAGCGTGACTAAACCTTAGGTGTCACCTTAAACAAAAAAACCAGCATAATGCTGGTTTTTCTTTATGGGTGACTTAGCACCGAATTATTCGTCGCCGTGGTCGCACTCGTCGTTGGTGCATACGCCATAGAGGTACAAACTATGATTGGTCAGCTTAATGTTGTGCTTCATCGCAATCTCGTCTTGGCGTCGCTCAATCATTTCATCAGAAAACTCGATCACTTTACCGCATGAGAGACAGACTAGGTGATCATGATGGTGGGTAGAGGACAGCTCAAACACTGCCTTGCCGCTTTCAAAGTGATGACGGGTAACGATACCTGCATCATCGAATTGGTTTAATACACGGTAAACCGTAGCCAGACCTATTTCTTCGCCAATATCGAGCAGTTTTTTATATAGTTCTTCTGCACTGATATGCTGGTTTTCGGGCTCCTGCATCAGCTCGAGGATCTTGACTCGTGGTAAGGTGACCTTTAATCCCGCTTTTTTTAGCGCTTGATTTCCATCTGTCATTATTAATCTCTGGATTGAAGAACCATTAGCATTGCCAATAGTGGTTCAGTAGTTGATGTTGAGAACCATTATAGGGGGTGAAATTGAAAACTTAAACCTTTGATCTTGCATATTGTTCGCATCGGCAGAAATTTGTTCTAAATTGGCCCTACCTGTGGGATTTAGGCTGAATTTAAGGCGTACTTTTTGTAATGTTATTGAGACTAATGCCTAATAGTCTTACACAGAAGTATCTGGCAGGATGAGATTCTGGCCTGAGTGTGCCTTGGTGGTGAACTGGGCCCCAGTATAATGATAACGAGAAGGAAGCGGGATGTATCGGCAGATTGTAGTGTTAACCGGGGCAGGGATCTCGGCAGAGTCCGGTTTGAGAACCTTTAGGGATCAAGATGGACTTTGGGAAGAGCATAAAATTGAAGATGTCGCCACGCCAGAAGGCTATGCGCGCGACCCTGAGATGGTTGAGCGTTTCTATAATGAACGTTGGCAACAGCTCCATAATGGCGAGATAGAGCCTAACGACGCGCACAAAGCACTTGCAAGGTTGGAGCAGGAGTTCGACGGCCAGCTGTTGGTGGTCACACAAAATATCGATGATCTTCACGAGCGTGCCGGTTCTCGTCGCCTGCTGCATATGCATGGTGAATTGACCAAGGGACGCTGCCCGCGTTCTCACCAGACCTTTTTGTTGACCGATCACTTTGGCGTTAACCATACCTGTACCTGCTGTATTCCCGCCCAGCGCCTGCGCCCCCATGTGGTTTGGTTCGGTGAGATGCCCATAGGGTTAGACCGTATTCAGCATGCGTTAGATACCTGTGATCTCTTCATTGCCATCGGCACCTCCGGCACGGTTTATCCTGCGGCAGGCTTTGTCGATACTGCTAACCATCATGGTGCCCAAACAGTGGAAGTGAATCTAATGCCAGCGGATCGCCATAGTCAGTTCCAGTATCACTTACAGGGCAAGGCCAGCAAGATAGTACCGCAGCTGGTTGAGCAGATCCTTGCTGGTGATGTGATTAGCGATCAGCCCTTCAGCCAAGCCGCTAAAGGGTGAGCTCAGGGGGGAGCCACCCAGAGGGTGAGCCGCAAGCGGCCCCGGCCGCTCACTGCAGACTCGCGATTATCATGCGCGGCCTGCCGGGTAGCGGAAAGAGTTACTGGGTGGAGCAATTTATTACAGGGAAAAGTGACGGCGAGGCGATTCGCCGTAGAGGCTACTTTTCAACTGACAGTTATTTTGTCAAAGAGGGCGAGTATCGTTTCGACGCCAGTCGACTCGCCCAGTACCATCAGTTTAATCTCACTGCATTTATTCAAGCCCTATCAAGGGGCGAAGGCATAGTGATTTGCGATAACACCAACATGGCTCATTGGGAGTTTATGGCCTATGAGGCTGCCGCCAAGGCGATGGGCTATCAGGTGCGCATCGTGCTCATAGGCAATCCTGGTGAACTGGCTCATCAGCGTCTGTGTGCAGAGCGCAATCAACACGGCTTAGGGCTCAAACAGATCCAGGCGATGGCGCGTCAGTTCGAGCAGTTATAAGCAGCGCAGCCCATTTATATCGATATGGGGGAGGAAGGAGATGTTTGCGGTGATCTTTAAGGCCAAGGTGGCCCACTTGGATGCCAGATACAGTGAGATGGCAGCTCAAATGCGGCAATTAGCGATGGAGAAATACCACTGCCAGGACTTTATTGCTGTGACCGAAGGGGAGCTGGAGATCGCCATCTCCTATTGGCGCAGCGAAGCCGATATTTTGGCCTGGAAACAAGATAGCGAACATAGAGTTGCCCAGCAGCTAGGCAGGCAAGCTTGGTACAAGAGTTACCAGGTCGAAATCGTCGAGATAAAGCGCCAATATCAAGGTTAACGATTGAGTGTTTCAAGGTGAGCTTGATGTGTCGTTATAACCGAGCCGTGGCAAAGGTCAAAAGCAAGCTTTAAAGGATATAAACCGAGTATTTTGTCTGGTATGGCAAACGCCCACAAGGAGGAGCAAGGTGTCATTAGTACTGATGAGTGATCTAGATTGCATGGCGTCGCAGGCGGCTATCGCCGAGGTGCTCAGCGAAGGCGATAGCCTGGGTTATTTGGCCTCAGGCCATGAGTTGGAGCAAAGTTACTATAAGGCGACGCAGGAGCAATATTCCCGTTTAGGCTTGAGGCTTGAGCATTATCTGGATCTTGAGCAAGGCTTTTCTACGGCGGGGTTGGATAGGTTACTAAATTACAGAGCGATTCATCTCGCCGGTGGTGATACCTTTGGCTTTTTAGCGCAAGTGCATGCCCGCGGACTGATGACGGAGTTTTCTGACTATTGTCACCGAGGTGGGATCTTAATTGGCATGAGCGCTGGCGCTATGCTGATGACCCCGACGATTGCCTGTGCTCCCTTGTGCGGTGATGTTAATCACCAGGCGCTTAGCGATTTGAGTGGTCTGGGCTTGCTCCCCTATCAATTTTTACCCCATTGCGATCTCAGTGACGGCGGAGTGGCAATGAGCGTCAGGGCCGCGTGTCAACTCGAGGCATCGAGTTTGGCTGAGTATCCCCTCATACTCTGTAGCGATGAGGATGCCGTTTTGGTCACCAAGGCTGGGCTGCGCGGTTTCGGTCAACCACTGCTTTTCGATGGCGTGGGCTTGATGGCGCTCTCTCTGTAGGGCTAACGTTTTGCTTAAGAGTCTCCACAGCTAAACAAGGCAAGCTCTGTTCACCATGGCGCTTAATAGTTCAAGGACACCTGGTTAAGCGGGTATTTGTGCCGTTTCTTGCTGGCCTCAAGGGGTTGTCTCATCAGTGTCTGTTCCGCACCAGAGGCTCATCTTTTGCCAATGGAGAAAGGCTGACCCTAAGGGTAAGATACTCGTCCCACTAATCGCTGCTAGCATCTGATATTCCCAGACTAAACCAACTCGCAATGGATCGAGCTGCGACATTATTTTTTGCTGTTTTTGCCCCCGTAAATAGTGACTCATTTTCCTAATAAATAAGCCCAGATTCAACTATCCTTGGGTAAGCCATTGTTTAGTATAAGTTTTTGTTGTGATTATTGAGTTTTTCCGCTGCGTTCGTTTCTGATGACGCGCCGTCGAAGTGCGGCATCTTGTGCCTACGCTGTAAATGCAGCCTGACAAAACATTAGACTAAAGTTAGTGAAATTCGACCAGTTAATGCTTGCTTTACGTTCGCGTAAACGTCACAGTGATATTATTTGAACATGATCACGCTTTCACCATGAAGCCGTGTGACATGAGCGCATAAGTACCTTAAATGGAGCGGAAGATGAGTACAGAGCAAACTAACCAAGAAATCGTGATTGTTGCGGCGAAACGCACCCCTATGGGTGGATTCCAAGGATCCCTTTCCAGCGTGCCGTCACCGACACTCGCCGCCACGGCGATTAAGGGACTCATGGACGCTGCAGGCGTTCAGGGCGACGATGTTAACGAAGTCTTGATGGGCTGCGTATTGCCAGCGGGTCTCGGCCAGGCGCCAGCGCGTCAGGCGACCTTAGGTGCCGATCTCCCTCTGTCAGTGGGCGCGACCACAGTCAACAAGGTGTGTGGTTCAGGCATGAAGACTGTCATGATGGCTCATGATCTGATTAAAGCCGGTAGCGCCGAGGTGGTTATTGCCGGTGGTATGGAAAGCATGAGTCAGGCACCTTACCTGTTAGATAAGGCGCGCGGCGGCATGCGCATGGGCCATGGCAAGGTGCTGGATCATATGTTCCTCGATGGTCTTGAAGATGCCTACACGGGCGGCGCTATGGGTACCTTTGCCCAGAAGACCGCCGATGATTTCGGTATCACCCGCGAGGCAATGGATAACTTTGCCCTAAGCTCGCTGCAAAAAGCCAATGCCGCTATCGAATCTGGTGCCTTTAAGGCTGAGATAGTGCCGGTTACCGTGGCCAGCCGTAAAGGCGATATCGTGGTTGATGCTGACGAGCAGCCTGGCAACGCCAGACCCGAGAAGATCCCAACCCTGCGCCCAGCTTTCGCGAAAGAGGGTACCATCACGGCTGCCAACTCTAGCTCCATTTCTGATGGCGCCGCGGTATTGATGCTGATGAGCGCAGACGAGGCGAGCAAGCGCGGTTTAGAAGTGCTGGCCACCATCAAGGGTCATACGACGCATTCACAAGAGCCTTCAATGTTTACCACTGCGCCAGTGGGCGCGATGAACAAACTGCTGGATAAGGTTAACTGGTCTAAAGAGGATGTGGATCTGTTTGAGATCAACGAAGCCTTTGCCATGGTGACCATGCTGGCCATCTCTGAGCTGAGCCTTGATGAGGCTAAGGTCAACGTCAATGGCGGCGCCTGCGCCCTGGGTCATCCTATCGGTTGCTCTGGTGCCCGCGTACTGGTCACTCTTATTCACGCTCTGAAGGCCAGAGGCCTTAAGCGCGGTGTGGCATCACTGTGTATCGGTGGCGGCGAAGCCACTGCCATGGCAATCGAAGTTTAATCCTGTTATTTGGGCTCGCTGCCGCGAGCCCATGCATTCACCCATGATTATGTGAGTTTTTTGCTGTCACTTACATAGCAGATCATCAGGTAGCGGCATTTGTCCATGCCTGTTAGACGTATTTAGGAAAGCGATATGACAACTCAAGTAAAACACTACATCGACGGTCAGTTTATTTTAGGTAGCGGCCAGCAACAGATCTCTGTCACTAACCCGGCGAATAACGAAGTGATTGCCACGATCAACGCCGCCACGGTAGAAGAAGTTGAAACCGCGATCGCCAGCGCCAAGCAAGCCTTTGCCACCTGGAAAGAGGTGCCTGTGTCTGAGCGCGCCCGCGTGATGTTCCGCTACCAGCACCTGCTGAAAGCGCATCATGATGAGATCGCGACAATCCTGGCCCAGGAAACCGGTAAGACCTTCGAAGATGCCAGGGGCGACGTATGGCGCGGTATCGAGGTGGCTGAACATGCCTGCAATATCGCTAGCCTTATCATGGGTGAAACCGTTGAAAACGTGGCCCGCAGCATAGACACCTATAGCTACACTCAGCCGCTGGGCGTGTGCGCTGGTATTACGCCGTTTAACTTCCCGGCAATGATCCCACTGTGGATGTTCCCACTGGCAATAGCCTGTGGTAACACCTTCGTGCTTAAGCCATCTGAGCAAGATCCTTTGACGCCCCAGCGTCTGGTTGAGCTGTTCGAAGAAGCTGGCGCGCCTAAGGGCGTATTGCAACTGGTACACGGTGACAAGACAGCGGTAGACGTGCTGCTTACTCATCAGGATATCAAGGCGATCTCTTTCGTTGGCTCTGTAGGCGTGGGTCAGTACATCTATAAGACAGGTACCGACAACCTCAAGCGCGTTCAGGCCTTTGCCGGTGCTAAGAATCACTGCGTTATAATGCCAGATGCCAACAAGCAGCAGGTGATCAACAACTTAGTAGGCGCCTCTGTGGGCGCGGCCGGTCAGCGCTGTATGGCCCTGTCGGTAGCGGTATTTGTCGGCGAAGCCAAGAAGTGGATCCCTGAGCTGCGTGACGCTATCGCCAAGGTCAGACCGGGCGTATGGGACGACAAAGATGCGGCCTATGGCCCTGTTATCAGCCCTGCCGCCAAGGAGCGCGTGCTAAAGCTTATCGCCCAGGGTAAGGAAGAGGGCGCCGAGTGTCTGCTGGACGGTAGCGATTTTACCGTCGAAGGTTATGAAAACGGTAACTGGGTTGGCCCAACCATGTTTACCAATGTGACCACAGACATGAGCATCTACAAGGAAGAGATCTTCGGCCCAGTATTGTGCTGCATGGAAGTGGAGTCACTGGAAGAGGCGATCGAGCTGGTCAACAACAGCCCATATGGTAACGGTACCTCTATCTTCACCGCTTGTGGCGCCGCTGCTCGTAAGTATCAGCACAACATTGAAGTGGGTCAGGTAGGGATCAACGTGCCTATTCCTGTGCCACTGCCATTCTTCTCGTTTACCGGTTGGAAAGGCAGCTTCTACGGCGATCAGCACGCCTACGGTAAGCAGGCGGTGCGTTTCTACACAGAGACTAAGACAATCACCGCTCGCTGGTTTGAGACAGATATCGTCGAGGCGGAGCACCATGCGCCTAACATGACGATTGCTCTGAAATAAGCGGCAATAAGAGACCTTGCAAGGTAAAAGCGATAAGGCCGGGGCCGAATCGCTTTTATCATTACTAGCCTTCAACAAGTTAAGCGCCGCCATAAATAAGCCGAATCATAGATTCAAGGCAAATACAAAGGCGCGAAAGGAGAGATCAGATGGATTTTAATCTGAATGAAGACCAACGTCAGTTCGCCGAACTGGCTACCCAATTTGCCCAGGAAGAGCTGGCACCTTTTGCCGCCAAGTGGGATGAAGAACATCATTTTCCTAAAGACGTGATTCAAAAAGCCGGTGAGCTGGGTTTCTGCTCACTCTACTCGCCCGAGTCAGAAGGGGGCATGGGTCTGTCTCGTCTGGATTCTTCCATTATTTTCGAGCAGCTCGCCATGGGATGTACTGCGACAACCGCCATGCTGACCATTCACAACATGGCTACCTGGATGGTCACCAGCTTTGGCTCTCAGAATCTTCGCGATGAATGGTCTGAGGCGTTAACGACTGGCAGCAAGCTAGCCTCATACTGTTTGACCGAGGCGGGGGCGGGCAGCGACGCGGCCTCACTCAAGACTAAGGCTGTGCGCGAAGGCGACGAATATGTGATCTCTGGCGCCAAGATGTTTATCTCGGGCGCAGGCTCTACCGAATTGCTAGTGGTCATGTGCCGCACTGGTGAAGCAGGCCCTAAGGGGATCTCGGCGATTGCCATTCCGGCCGATGCCGAAGGGATCACTTACGGTAAGGCGGAAGATAAGATGGGCTGGAATGCCCAGCCGACCCGAGAGATCACCTTTGACAAGGTGCGTGTGCCCGTGACCAACCTATTGGGTGAAGAGGGTCAGGGCTTTACCTTCGCCATGAAGGGGCTCGACGGTGGTCGTATCAACATCGCTACCTGTTCGGTCGGTACTGCTCAAGCAGCCCTTGAGCGCGCCCAGCAATATATGAACGAGCGTCAGCAGTTTGGTAAGCCGATCGCCGCCTTCCAGGCGTTGCAATTTAAGCTGGCCGACATGGCGACCGAATTGGTGGCTGCCCGTCAGATGGTGCGTCTGGCTGCCTTTAAACTCGATAGTGGCGATCCAGAGGCCACAGCCTACTGCGCCATGGCGAAACGCTTCGCCACCGACGTGGGCTTTAACGTGTGTGACAGCGCACTGCAGCTGCACGGCGGTTACGGTTACATCCGCGAATATCCGCTGGAGCGTCACTTCCGCGACGTACGCGTACACCAGATCCTAGAGGGCACCAATGAGATCATGCGTCTTATCATTGCTCGTCGTTTGCTCGACGAAAATGCCAGCCAAATCTTATAGTCAGGGAGAAGAGAGATGACAGCGATAGTTGAACAGATCATCGGCCATACCGCCGTACTGACCATGAACAATCCACCGGCCAATACCTGGACGGCAGACAGCCTGGCGCTGCTTAAGCAGAAGGTGACCGAGCTCAACGCCAACAAGGAGATCTACGCTCTGGTACTGACAGGTGAAGGCGAGAAGTTTTTCAGCGCCGGCGCCGATCTCAAGTTATTTGCCGACGGCGACAAGGGTAATGCGGCCACTATGGCGAAACATTTTGGCGAAGCATTTGAAGCGTTAAGCGCATTTCGTGGCGTCTCTATCGCTGCCATCAACGGCTATGCTATGGGTGGCGGTTTAGAGGTTGCCTTGGCCTGTGATATTCGCATTGCCGAGGCGCAATCAGTGTTAGCTCTGCCAGAAGCCACCGTTGGCCTGCTGCCCTGTGCGGGCGGCACCCAAAACCTGACCGCCCTGGTGGGTGAGGGTTGGGCCAAGCGTATGATCCTGTGCGGTGAGCGTGTTAATGCCGACAAGGCGCTAAGTATCGGTCTTATCGAAGAGGTGGTCGAGAAGGGGCAAGCCTTAGCTACTGCCATGGCGCTAGCCGAGAAGGTGGCGAACCAGAGCCCAAGTAGTGTGACCGTGTGTAAGCAGCTTATTCAGTCTGGCCGCACCATGCCGCGCACCCAGGCGTTGCCGCTTGAGCGTGAGCTGTTTGTGGGGCTGTTTGATACCGAAGATCAGGCAGAAGGGGTTAACGCCTTCCTTGAGAAGCGCAAAGCAAACTGGAAAAACCGCTAATGACTGAGCAGACAAATTGTGTGGTCTTTCAGACCTTAGGCACCCTATCCGGCAAAAGGGTTGGGGTTGCTACCCTCAACATGGAGAAGGCGCTCAACGCCCTTAACATGGATATGGTGCAAGCGTTGACCGCTCAGTTAACCGACTGGGCCGATGATGATGCCATTGCCATGGTGGTGCTGGACGGCGCTGGCGAGAAAGCCTTCTGCGCCGGTGGTGATGTGCGTGCCCTCTATCAGGCGGCGCGAGAGCAGCCCGGTGAGATCCCTGAGGTGACTCAGGAGTTCTTTACCCGAGAATATTTCCTCGATCATCTGCTGCATACCTTCGACAAGCCGGTATTGGTGTGGGCCGATGGCATCGTTATGGGTGGCGGTCTCGGCCTGATGGCTGGCGCCAGTCATCGAATAGTGACCGAGCGTTCACGCATAGCCATGCCAGAGGTGACCATAGGCCTCTATCCTGATGTAGGTGGCAGCTACTTCCTCAACCGTATGCCGGGCCATATGGGCCGTTTCTTAGGGATGACCGCCTATAACATGGATGGCGCCGATGCCTTCTATGTGGGCCTGGGTAATCACTTCCTTAACTCAAATGACAAGCAGCCACTGTTTGACGCGCTTTCCAGCGTCGACTGGGAAAGTGATGTTTGTGCTAATCATGGCAAATTAAACGCGCTACTCGAGGCGATGTCGAGCCGCTGCGCACAACCTATGGGCGCGAGTGTTCTCGAGCAACATCAAGCCGAGATCGATGCCCTAATGGAGGGTGAGCTGGCTGATATCATGACCAAGGTAAAGGCGGTAGAAGACGGTGAGCCTTGGCTGGCGCGCGCCCTAAGCACCATGCTGGCAGGTAGTCCTTTGAGTCTGCACCTGGTGTATCAGCAGTCGCTACTTGGCACTGAGCTGAGTCTGAGTCAGGTCTTCCAGTTGGAACTGGGACTGAGCTGTAACTGCTGCTCAATCGGTGATTTTGCTGAAGGGGTGAGGGCACTGCTTATCGATAAGGACCGTCAGCCACAGTGGCTGTATGAGACTGTCGAGGCCGTGCCACAAGAGATGGTTAAATCACTGATGACTTCGCCATGGGATCCACAAAACGACCCACTGCGCACCTTAGGCCAATAATTTTTCAGGCAAAGCCTGAAGAAAAGGAGCAAAACATGAATACAGTTGCATTTATCGGATTAGGTAATATGGGTGGCCCAATGGCGGTCAACCTGGTGAAGGCCGGTTATACGGTTAAAGCCTTCGATCTCTCTCAGGCGGCACTTAGCCATGTGGTCGAGCAAGGTGCAATGTCGGCGCCGAGTGCTTGCGCGGCAGCTGCTGCGGCCGATGTGGTGATCACCATGTTGCCTGCGGGTAAGCATGTGCGCAGTCTCTATCTGGGAGATGAGCAGAATAAAGGCATCATAGATGTGGTGGCCCAAGGCACCTTGTTGATCGATTGTTCAACCATAGACGCCGAGAGCGCACGTTTTGTTGCCGAGCAGGCCAAAGCTAAGGATCTCGAGTTTATCGACGCGCCAGTATCGGGTGGCACCGCAGGTGCAGCGGCGGGCACGCTGACCTTTATCTGTGGCGGCAGCGATACCGCCTTTGAGCAGGCTCAGGGTGTGCTAAACGCCATGGGTGCTAATATTTTCCATGCCGGTGGCCCAGGTGCCGGTCAGGTCGCTAAGATCTGCAACAACATGCTACTGTCCGTGCTCATGGTCGGTACTAGCGAATCTATTCAGATGGGGATAGACCATGGATTGGATCCTAAGGTCCTTTCTGAGATCATGAAAGTCAGTAGTGGTGGTAATTGGACGCTAGATAAATATAATCCTTGTCCAGATGTGATGGAAAACGTGCCATCATCAAATGGTTACCAGGGTGGATTCATGGTTGATCTTATGGTGAAAGACTTAGGTCTGTCCCAAGAGGCTGCCTTGCTATCTAACTCTAGTACCCCTATGGGGGCGCTGGCTCGTAGCCTGTATGTCAATCATGCCCGTCAGGGTAATGGTAAGCGTGATTTCTCCAGTATTTTTGAGCAGTTTAATAAGAAAGGGTAAGTTGATGGATTTAAAAGATAAGGTTGTTGTCATCACAGGTGGTGCCGGTGGTCTAGGTTTTGCGATGGCACAAGAACTTGCCGCTGCGGGTGCCAAGTTGGCACTTATCGATGTGGATCAGGAGAAGCTTGAACGCGCCTGCGCCGATATCGGCGATACCACTGAGGTTCAAGGTTACGCTTTCGACATTACCGATGAAGAAGATGTAGTGGCCGGTTTCGGTTACATCCTAGAAGACTTTGGCCAGGTCAATGTGTTGGTCAACAACGCAGGCATCTTACTCGATGGCATGTTGGTCAAAGCCAAAGAGGGCAAGGTGACAGATCGCATGTCACTGGCGCAGTTCCAGGCGGTGATCAATGTTAACCTGACAGGCTCTTTCCTTTGCGGACGTGAAGCGGCGGCAGCCATGATCGAATCTAAGCAGCAAGGGGTGATCGTCAACATCTCTAGCTTGGCAAAAGCGGGTAATATCGGTCAGACCAACTACGCCGCTTCTAAGGCTGGCGTTGCAGCTATGTCTGTGGGTTGGGCCAAAGAACTGGCACGCTACAATATCCGCAGCGCGGCGGTGGCGCCAGGTGTTATCGAAACTGAGATGACGGCGGCCATGAAGCCAGAAGCGCTAGAGCGTTTGGAGAAGATGGTGCCGGTTGGACGTTTAGGCCAGGCAAGCGAAATCGCCTCTACCGTCAAGTTCATCATCGAAAACGACTATGTTAATGGTCGCGTATTTGAGATCGACGGTGGTATTCGTATCTAACACTTGGCGAAGTGATAGGTAAAAGCGGGCCCTGTGCCCGTTTTTTTATGGTGGCGTCTATCCCTAATCATTGTGTGAAAGTGCAATGTGCGAAGGTGCGCCACTTGATGTAATCTAATACCAATCACGGTAAGTAAGTGATCAGACATCGCGCGGGAAAAACGTTCGATAACAAGGCAGGATTTTTAGATAAGTAGTTATTCTACAATCAAAAATAGAAATCCCCTTATCGGACGTGTTAACAAGCCGAAATGATCAGTTATTCACTAGGATTGGTATAACCTTATGAGTAAGAAAAGAAAGATGATATGGTTTGAACAAGCGACCAAGACGCTGATGTTGATTGTAGGCGTACTTGGGGTGGTGGTGATCTATACTGGTTTCTTCTTTCTGCTGGTGACGCAGTCATCGGCCAACGTCTTACCCTGGTATATCCTGATCTCCCCCTGGCTCTGCATCTATTTTGGCCTAAGCGCCGAGAAGCAGAAACTCACCCTCATATGGTTGCGACGTAAAATATTCTTTTGGCGAAAGTTCTAGTGAAGTGATGCTATGGCGAGGCGGTTAAAAAACCTGACTTGGGTGCTTGTGTGGCTTGCCGTGGCTGCCATGCTCTTGATGCGCCTTTTTCAGGTCGCCGCCCCTGAGCCTTTGCGCGACGAGCGCAGCGGGCGCCTCATCGCAGATTACGGCAGCTGGCATTCAGTGCTGTCAGCCAAGGCGGTATATGCTCCCTCCGATAGCTTCGGGGTACTTATGCCCATCGAAGATGGTGTTTATTTCACTCAGGTTGATGCAAATCTCGGCGGCAAGGTCGGGGTCAACCAACTCGGCTTATCCGGTGATTTAGTCAATATTATCCCTTCAGAGTTTGATGTGAAAAGCCGTGTCCATGAATATGGCGGCGCGCCTATTCTGGCCATTGGCAGCAGCCTGTTTGCGGTAAAACGCGATGATCAACGGCTGTATCGTATTGCGCCAAATCAGCAGCCTGTTGTCATTACGCCCGCCAATACCCGACATGCCGATTGTGTCTCTTACACTAAGGGGTCTCGGCTTATCTGTGTTCGAGAAGATCATCGCGTGTCAGGTGTGCCTAAAGCGAGCTTGGTAGCGCTTAACCTCAACTTTGAAAATGAGGGAGAAACCTTGGTCAGCGGCAGCGACTTTTACAGCTCGCCGCGAGTATCGCCCGATGGTAGCCAATTGGCCTGGATAAGTTGGCAACAGCCCAATATGCCCTGGGATAACACAGAGCTTTGGGTGGCGGACCTCGATCCTGACCTGGGGATTGTACGTGCGAGAAGATTGTTAAGTCAGATGCAGGGGGCGATTACCCAGCCGTTATACAGCCCCAGCGGCGAGCTGTATGTGATCGCCGATTTTACAAATTGGTGGAATATCTATCGTATCAAACCTGATGGCTCGCCAGAGGCTGTATTGGAACAAGCGGCCGAGTTTGCTAGCCCTGATTGGCAACTGGGTAATCATAGCTATGCTTTTGAAACCGATGATCAACTCATCGCCAGTGTGCAGCATGAGGGCAAGACTCATCTTTTGCGTATCTATACCAAGCTTAGGATAACCGAGTCTATCGCCGCCGAGTTCGCTGAGGTGAAACAACTGGTTAAGGGGCCTGATAGTGTTTATTTCATCGGCAGCAAGATAACGCCAGAGAAGGGAATCTATCGTATTCGTGGGCGCGGAGTGGAGCTGGCGTACGCCCCGAAACTCTGCATAATGGATCCACGATATGTCTCACGCGCAGAGCCGATTAAATTTACATCCGATATCAGCGGCCTGCCTGTTTATGGTTATTTTTATGGCCCGATGAATCCTGAATATATCGCGCCGGATGATCAACGCCCACCGCTCATCATCATGCTCCATGGTGGTCCCACCTGGCGCGCCAGTTTAAGCTTTCGCCGAGATATTCAGTTTTGGACCAGCCGTGGCTTTGCGGTGCTGGATGTCAATTATCGTGGCAGCTCAGGCTTTGGCCGAGCCTATCGTCAGAGTCTTTATGGTTTGTGGGGCCGCGCGGAGGTAGAAGATGCTATCGAGGCAGCCAACTACGTAATGAGTCGTGGCTGGGTCGACCCTGACAAGGTGGCGATCCGCGGCATGAGCGCCGGCGGGTTTAGCGTGCTTTCGGCGCTGGCATTCTATAACACCTTTAAGGCGGGCGTGGTCTATTCGGGAATGAGCGATCTGATGGCTCTGGACAGGGAGACCCATAAGTTCGAGCAGGGATACTTGCATCATTTAGTGGGAGAGCTTAAGCCCAATTCCCCTCTCTACCGCGAGCGTTCGCCCCTCTATCATCTGGATGACTTGAAAGAGCCATTATTACTTGTGCAAGGCGCAAATGATCCTGTGGTGCCGGCGCAGCAATCGAATGTTATCTATGCCGCCCTTAAACGCCGGGGGGTGCCCGTGGCATACCTGCTGTTTGATGATGAAGGGCATGGGGTGAAAAAGCCGCGCAATCGTGTTGCCGCGTTAAATGCCGAACTCTCCTTCTATGGTCAGGTGTTTGGCTTTAGCCCGGCTGACAGTCAGGCTGATCAGCGCTCGCTGTTACTGATCGATAATGGTGAGGCCTTACGCCACTAAATTCTGCCGCTTTGCCACTCGCTCGCTGCGATAGCCTCGGTGGGAAAATAGTCCGCTTAAGTTGATAAAACAGACTAAAGTGGCTATAGTAGCGCGCTTTAAAATATCCCTTTAGCGCGGTTTTTAATCAGCTTGTCACAGGCGACCTTTAGGTTTGCCATGGAGGGTTTTCGACCCGGCAGGCGGCGCTTCGCTTAACTAAATTATTCGGAATTTCACATTGATCACTACAGCGAACATCACCATGCAGTTTGGCTCTAAGCCACTGTTTGAAAACATCTCAGTAAAATTTGGCGGCGGCAATCGTTACGGTCTTATCGGCGCCAATGGTTGTGGTAAATCAACCTTTATGAAGATCCTAGGCGGTGAGCTTGAGCCGACATCGGGCAATGTTTCTCTGGATGTGAATGAGCGTCTGGGTAAGCTGAGCCAGAACCAGTTCGGCTACGAAGAGTTTAATGTTGTCGATACCGTGATCATGGGACATACCGAGCTGTGGAAGGTGAAGCAGGAGCGCGATCGCATCTATTCGTTACCAGAGATGAGCGAAGAAGATGGCATCAAGGTGGCCGAATTGGAGATGGAATTTGCCGAGATGGACGGTTACACCGCAGAAAGCCGTGCTGGCGAACTGTTACTCGGTGTAGGTATTCCGCTAGAGCAACATTTTGGTTTAATGAGCGAAATCGCCCCAGGCTTCAAGCTACGTGTGCTGTTGGCTCAGGCGCTGTTTAGTGATCCAGATGTCTTGCTGCTGGACGAACCCACCAACAACTTGGATATCGATACCATCCGTTGGTTGCAAGAGATGCTCAACCAGCGTAACAGCACCATGATCATCATCTCGCACGACAGATACTTCCTCAACTCTGTGTGTACCCACATGGCGGATCTCGATTATGGAGAGCTGCGTGTCTATCCGGGTAACTATGACGAATATATGACGGCGGCGACTCAGGCCCGTGAGCGTCTATTGTCTGACAATGCCAAGAAGAAAGCGCAAATTGCCGAGCTTCAAGGCTTCGTGGCGCGATTCTCTGCCAACGCCTCTAAGGCGAAGCAGGCGACTTCACGTGCTAAGCAGATCGATAAGATCAAGCTCGAAGAAGTTAAGGCATCAAGCCGTGTTAACCCTTTCATCCGCTTCGAGCAGGAGAAGAAACTCTTCCGTAATGCCTTGGTGGTTGAAGAGCTGTCTAAAGGTTATGACAACGGTCCGTTGTTTAAAGACTTCAACCTGATCGCCGAAGTGGGTGAGCGTATCGCCGTATTGGGTGAAAACGGTGTGGGTAAGACCACTATGCTGCGCACCCTGATCCACGATATTCCACAGGATACAGGAACCATTCATTGGTCAGAAAACGCTGCCATTGGTTACTACGCTCAGGATCATGAATCGGATTTCGAAAATGACATGACACTGTTTGATTGGATGAGTCAGTGGCGTAAACCAGAAGATGACGATCAGAGTGTACGTGGCTACCTTGGCCGTATGCTGTTTAGCTCCGACGATATTAAGAAGTCGGTACGCGTACTCTCAGGTGGTGAGAAGGGACGTATGCTGTTTGGCAAGCTGATCATGCAAAAGCCAAACATTCTGGTGATGGATGAGCCGACCAACCACTTGGATATGGAATCTATCGAGTCACTGAACAATGCGCTGGAGATGTACGAAGGCACCTTGATCTTCGTCAGTCATGACCGCGCTTTCGTGTCGTCACTGGCCACCCGCATCATAGAGATCACCCCACAGGGCGTGAATGACTTCAAGGGCACCTATGATGAGTTCCTGCGCAGCAAAGGCGTAGAGGAATAAAAGATTAGGAATTTTGCCTAATAAAAAGCCCAAGTGATTAAACACTTGGGCTTTTTTAAGGTTCATCGCGGCTTTCCGGGGAAAGCC